>RFKI01000221.1 GCA_003694355.1 Bdellovibrio sp. | reverse complement strand
CCCCCCTAAGACACTCTGTTTCCCGAGCTAAAGAATTTCCCATTTTTATTTTTAAAACAGAAAAATTTCTGATGGGTCCTTGCTGAAAATCCATTGTTAAAATATCAGGAACCAGAAAATGATTAGAAAATGATATATCTGACACAAAAGCACTTTTTCCTTCTTTTCTAAGACGAGCGTCTTTTTGAGCCCAAGAAAGACTTCTTTCAAGTAAGGAAGAAAGATCTCCCTTTCTAAGTCGCTCCTTTTGTTGCTCTACCGGGTCATGGCCAAACTCAGGCCAAGGAAAACAATCTGAATAACCCACTCCCCCTTCATCAGATTCTTCCACCTTTATAAGAAAACCTTTGCGAGAGGCCTTAAGGTCTTTAAAAGTAAGACTGTAGTCTGAAACCCAAATTTTCATGAAATCATAAAACCTGAAAACAAAAGCCCTCCGAACAGCAAATAAATCAAAGAGGCTTTGGCCAAAAATTGATTATAAACAACTCCTGGAGGAGTTGCCCATAAAGACTTCAATAAAGAAAACACTAAGGGTAAACTCGCCAGGGGAAAAAGAGCGGCTGCCCACACCCCTCGCTGCCACCAATAAGGCAGAAGAATAAAACTAAATACATATAAAAATAGAATTTCTCTTTTTGTAAAGCGCTCTCCAAAGCGAACAGCCAAAGTTTTTTTTCCTACTTTTCTATCCTGCTCAATATCTCTTAGATTATTAATAGCTATCAAGACTGTACATAAAAACCCCGTCTGAAAACCTGCTATTAAGGCATCCTCATGGAATGTCCCTGTTTGCAAAAAATAAACACCCCCCACAGCAACAAGCCCAAAAAATAAAATCACAAAAAGATCCCCTAGGCCCTTATATGCCAAAGGAAACGGCCCCCCCGTATACAAATAACCAAAAAGTAGCGATAAAACACCTATCACCAAGATCACCTGGCCAGCCATCAACACAAGAGGAATAGCAAAAAAGATCGCAAACCCAAAAGAAAGAATGCCTCCAAGCATTACCTGGCGAGGAGAAAGCAATCCACTTTGAGTCACTCGAACAGGGCCCAAACGCTCTTCATTATCGGCCCCTTTTTTAAAGTCCAAAACATCATTAAAGAGGTTCGTACCTATTTGGATCCACAAAGCCGAAGCCAAGGCATAGAAAGAAATTCGCCAGTTTACCTCATACCCTTCAACCAAGGGAAGTGCGCTCCCCACCAAAACAGGAACTAGGGATGCTGTTAATGTTTTAGGCCTTAAAGCCCATATCCAAGCTTTAAATGAAGACATCACCCTTAAGGCAGCCTCGGAAACTTAGAAAAATCTGGCTCTCGTTTTTCAACAAAAGCATTTTTTCCTTCCTGAGCTTCTTCAGACATATAGTACAGAAGAGTTGCATTTCCAGCTAAATCCAAAAGCCCCATTTGACCATCACAATCAGCATTCATGGCAGCCTTTAAGCACCTTAAAGCAATCGGTGAGTGCTTGAGCATTTCCCGACACCACTTTAAAGTCTCCATTTCCAATTCTTCATAAGGCACCACTTTATTCACTAATCCCATGGCCAAAGCCTCATCCGCATCGTATTGACGACACAAAAACCAAATCTCCCTTGCTTTTTTCTGACCAACAATGCGGGCTAAATAGCTACTTCCCAGCCCTCCATCAAAAGAACCCACTTTAGGCCCTGTTTGACCAAAACGAGCATTATCTGCAGCAATAGTCAAATCGCAAACCACATGTAAAACATGTCCACCGCCAATGGCATAACCTGCCACCATGGCCACAACAGGCTTCGGTAAAAAACGGATTTGCTTTTGGACATCCAGAATATTCAAACGAGGAACCCCGTCGTCACCCACATAGCCAGCTTTCCCTCGAACCTTCTGGTCACCTCCTGCACAAAAAGCCTCTTTTCCTTCTCCTGTTAAAATAACCACACCAATGGAAGCATCCTCTCGGCACCAATCAAAAGCTTCTTTAAGCTCCTTAACCGTTTGAGGCCGAAATGCATTACGAACTTCTGGTCGATTGATAGTGATCTTGGCTATGCCATCAGAGGTTTTTTCAAACTTAATATCCTGAAAGTTTTTGATAGCCGTCCAGTTTTCCTTCTCCATGAGACACCCTCTCTTAACGTTAGAGTTAGGACCTACTAATACGGTATTTTTTAAGGCGATTCAATGGAAAGCGCCGAGAAAGAGTCTTCATTCATTAACGACGCCTATCGTTATTCACGTTTCCTCTTAAAAATCCT
>RFKI01000220.1 GCA_003694355.1 Bdellovibrio sp. | reverse complement strand
CGCCCAAAGGGAGCAGTACTTCCTTTGGGCGATGGCTTTTTGTTCCAATTGGTTGACCTTTAACTCCTGCTTTTGCACTCGTTGAGATAGCTTTTTGTTTTGAGCTTTTAACTGTTTAATTTGCCTTTGCCACTTTAAAATAATTCTCTTGGCAGCCATTTCTCTTCTCTTAAGGCGGTGTAACTGACGCTGTTTCTGAGCTATTTGCTGTCGTAACTGTTTCTTTTTCATTTTCAATTGAAGAGCCTGACTTTCCACTCGATGGACCTTAGCCTCTAAAGCCTTTGTGTGTTGAGACACCTTTTGGTAGGCCGATAATCTATTTAAATAAGTTTTCTGCAGCTTATTCTTATATTTCAAACTTTTGAAAAGACGTTGGGCCAATTTTTGATTCTTAAGTTTTAACCTGTTCTTTCGGGCCTCTAAACGCTTGATTCTTTGCTCCAGTTCTTTAGCCTCTTTTTGCAACTTAAGCGTCTCTCTGCGATCTTGCTCCGCTTGAGCCGACTCTCCATAAGTTTCAATTTCTTCTACCTCTTCTGCCACATCCAAGTTGTCTACCTTTTCCAAAGAAACTCGGCTCCAAGCTGGAAGAGCCATAAAGAGAGCCAAAAGATAAGCCAGTTTTTTCATAAAAATCTCCTCTTTTAAACACCTCTCCCCCATCTTAAGGCAAAACAGAGGCCATGAAAGACAAGAAAATAGAGGGACTGGAAGAGATGTTTACATGAAAGAATTACAATATATTGACGCGTTTTGTTGTTTTTTGTTGCCAGGTCCCATAAACCGGAATATCTCTTTGAATAAAGGTTTTTTGGAGGAGGTTACCCATGAAAGCCCTAACTGTTCTACTTTTAAGTTTTTTTTCTCTAGCTGTGATGGCTAAAGAACCTGAAGAATTTAAAAATAATGCAGATCATTTCAAAATGGTTCCTCCTAATATCATCACCAGAACGTCCCCTCAAGGAGACCTGGAATTTCTTCCTCTTACAACAGATATGAGCTCTGCCATTAAAAAAGACCCTCAAAAGCTCTTTCAATTGGTGGAAAAAAACAAAGATAAGTTTTTGAAAATTTCAGAAGCACAAATTTTTAAAAATCTTGATGAACTGGATCAAGTGAGTGGATCTAATAGCTGGTACTTCTACTTCTACTACACGCCAACGCCTCCTGCTTCTTATGGCTATTACCCTTACACCACCTACTATCCCGTCTATTATTATTCTTCATATGGATATTATTACTATAGCCCTTACTACTACACACCTTATAGAGGGTACACCTATACTTGCTTTTATTAAGAGCAATAAAACCTCGAAGGCTTGGTGGTCCCATGAAGTATTTTTATAAAGTCTTCACTCTCATTTTCCTTGCCTCCTTAGGACTCCAAGCCTCTTCCCTTAAAAACTTTGTCTCTATTGCTCAAAAAATGAAAGCTTATCCCTATTATCAAAATAGTGAGCTGGCTCCTAAAACCGTAAAAATTGGCATTTTTGGTCTTTATAATACAAAAGCCATTTTACCAGAAATTGGAAAAACCCTTCCTTACCGCACTTTTATTCACCCCTACCCCATAAAAAACTCCTTATTCTTTGATGACCATCAGTTACGCATGGCCCAGTTGATCACCCTCTTAATGACCAACAAAGGGCGCAACTCTGAACTGGCTCCAGAAATCCATTTTTTTTACTCAGAAGGACTTACTAACTTCGAAAATGCCATTCAACAGGCCATCCATGAAAACATTGATATTATCTTAAACGCTCAAGTGATGGAATGGGGTGGAAATGGTGATGGACGTGGATATATCAATGACCTCGTTAACAAGGCTATTCAAGCAGGCATCCTTTGGGTGAATGCTGCTGGCAATTTTCGACTTCATATGCACACCAGATTCTACCGAAAAGGGTCTCAAGATCACCTGGTTCACCTTCCTGACCAAAACGATTCCCTTCGCATTACCTGTAAAAGACACCCTCTCAACAAAGATCAACTCTGCCCTCTTCGAGTGGTCCTGAGCTGGAATGATTTCCCTCAAAATCCCAGAAAATCAGGAACGAATAAAGACCTTGCTCTGGAAATTTTAGATTCATCTTTTAAACGCATGGCCTACAAGGATTTCATTCAGGTTAAACATAAACCAAAGAAAAAAGATCCTCAAAAATGCAAAAACCATCCTTTTCCCTGTTACTCTGTCCTTCCCCGAGAGTATTTCGTCGGAAAAGTGCCTGTTGGGACCTATTTCATAAGAGTTTTTGACAATTCTCATAACTTCCAATCCCAAGACAAAATTCGCATCACAGTCTCTGGATACGGTATTTATCTTGAAAATCAACCCAGTGTTTTTAATTCCATATTGCCTCCAGCAGACAACCCACATGTTTTAACAATAGGAGCCTCCTCGGATGCGAGAAGCAGCGTCAATGCCAAGCTCTTTAAACCGGAATTGGTATTTCCTTCTACAGTGATTTGGAAAAATCAAGATGAAAGAGATGCTATTTATAAAGGTTCCTCCAATGCTTCTGCTTTTGTCACAGCAGGCATTGGTTTAATGATGTCTTTCCAACCAGCTATTAAAACAAAAGAAGAGGTGCTTTCCCTTGTGGTTCCCTCTCATAAAAAGGCCTTTCTGGTTCCCTTTTCTCTGCCTCCAGTACAAAAACTTCTGACTCTTTATCAATAATTTATTCAAGATCAAATACAATAAAAAGATCTTACAAACATCAATCTGAAAAGCTCTTAAAGAGGTCAGATCCATGATTACAGACTAAGTGCTGTCACCCCACCCACCCATGGGCTTAGCATCTCTTTTTTCAACATAGATAAAGAAAATCAACACAGCAATGAGCATCACGATGCTTAAAATCTGCCCTCTTGTTAAGCCAAAAATTTGATAACCTATTTGAACATCTGGCATTCTAAATTGTTCTCCAATAATCCGGGCAATGGCATAAAAAATCCCAAAGCAAGCAGCAATAACTCCTGGTTTTCGAGGTTTTCTCCAAATCCATACAAGAAGAAGAAAAACCAACAAGCCCTCCATCAACGCTTGATAAATTTGAGAGGGATGTCTCACGGTTAATAAGGGAGCCAATTTTTCAATCACTTTCTGATTACCTTGCTGAACTGCTTGAATGATTTTATCAATATAAACATAGACACGATCCTGGGTGGGAAAAGTAGAGACCCACTCCTTCCAGGTTTCCACAGAAGGATGAAGAGTTCTCCCATCTTGCAGGTGAACGGGGCCTATAGCTTCAATCACAGGCCCAAGTTTTTTGAGTTTATCGGGGCTTTCCGCAGCCCAGCGGTAGAGTTCCTGGGGAAATTTCACAGCCCAAGGAATATGACTCTTTACGGCCCTTCCATAAAGCTCCCCGTTAATAAAATTAGCTATTCTTCCAAAAAAAATCCCGAGGCTTCCTCCAAAAACTGTAAGGTCCAACATATGTAATTTGGGAATTTTTAATTTATTGGCATAATACATAGAAGCTAGAATCACTCCAATAATGCCACCATGACTGGCCATTCCTCCTTTATGCACTTCCAAAACACCCCAATAGGGAAATTCACTGGTCCATTTTGTAAACAGCTCTGGAGCATAAAATATACAATAACCTAATCGCCCTCCTATCATGGTTCCTATTGCCAAAACAGTGATGTAGTCAGCAACCTTTTCTTTGGGCAAAGGAGTTTTTCCTCTCTTTGCCAACCAGTACATAATAAGCCCTCCAGCAATGAACCCTGCCAGATAAGATAAACCATACCAACGAATACCAAAGGTTTCTGTAAACTGAATAGCAAAAGGCTTTAAATTATGAATATAAACATCAGAAGATGACACGCTCTTATTGTCCTTTTTTGGATTTTGTACAAAACCAGTTTAATCACCCGGATGAAATTCGACAATCTTTTTGTTAAAGAGTTGAACGATATTTTTATACTTAGGCCTTTACCTCTTTTGCATAGAGACTTGTTTTGTTTCAAAACTTAACAAAATTCACTTAAATTATTCACCTTTTTTAAAATATTTTTTTTGAAAACTGTTGATTCTAGAAGACAGTTTTCCTAATTAGACAATTTTTTTTAAAAAAAACTTCCTGTATCAGAGTGAAAAAAACAAATAAATTCAAAAACTCTTACATTTTATTCTTAAAGACCAGCTTGGCTTTGGTCTTGCTTTAATTATAGATGATGAGTCACTTCAAGACTCAAAAGGGGTTTAAGAATGAAATGGGCATTTATCATTTTAACCACTCTTCTTGTGGGATGCACTGACAGTTTTATGTTCAATGAGGTTAAAAAAAGTTGTACACCACCTCCCTCTTCTGCAAGGTTCAGCGGAGGGCCTGGTCCTGTTATTAAATATCCACTTCCCAAGCAATCAGCTAATGGAACCGTTAAAGTGAGTGGAACATGTCTTTCAGGATTTGATGTTGAAATCTCTGGATCAGGAATTGTTCAACCTGTAACAACTCCATGTAAAAATGGTCAATTTGAAACATCTATTCAGTTTTCTTCAGGAGATGGCCTAAAAGATCTCATTGCCACTCAAAAAGAGATTGCCAAAGGCAATGACGTATCTGACCGTATCTGTTTAATTCAGGATACCATTCCTCCAAAAGTGGAAATCATTGCTGCTCCAGGAAATGGAGCCCAAGCGGTGAACACACCTTCCACAACTGTATCTGGAATTTGTGAAAGCGGACTAGAAGTGATTATTGAAGGGCCTGGCATCAAAGAACCCGTGACCACCCAATGTGTAAATGGTCGCTTTCAAGCTCCCGTTCAATTCACTGCTCCTGATGGCATTAAGAATATCGTTGCTCGACAGGAGGACCCTGCAGGCAACAAAGGGAATGATCAAAAAGACTTCTTAAAAGACACCACACCTCCTTTGGTAAAAATCGAAACTCCCGCTCCCATGACCCTTTCTCAAGGCTCCATTCAACTGGAAGGAAGTTGTGAAAATGGTGTGCCCGTTATTGTTTCTGGAAATGGAGTCAAATCTCCTGTTCGCGGCTCATGTCAAGCTGGACGCTTCTCATTCAATATAACTTTATCCTCTAAAGATGGAAAAAAACTTGTGACGGTCACTCAAACTGACCTTGCCGGCAATAAAGGCTCTGATTCCAGAACTTTTGTTAAAGATGCAACACCACCTCTTTTATCCATTGATCGTCCGGAATCCAATTCTTATGTTACACAAACCATAACTCTCGAAGGAAAATGTGAAAGCTCACTTCCTGTCCAAATATCAGGGGGACAGAACCCTTTAAGCGTCAACTGCCAAAACGGAAAGTACTCTACACCTCTGCAACTTCGTGCTCAAGAGGGGACCCACACCATCACCGTGACTCAGAAAGATTTCGCAGGAAATATTGCACGCGTTCAGCGGTCTTTTCTCAGAGACACTCTCAGTCCTGTTGTGTCCATTACAAGTCCTGCTGCCAATACTGTAGCGGTCCGAGGGGTTCAACTCAAAGGAAACTGCGAGGCTAACCTAAAAGTTCACTTCAGAGGAGACGTTATAAAAACATCGACCTCTTGCCAAAAAGGAACTTTTAGCACCTTTGTCACTTTTAAAGGAAATGACGGCCCTAAAAAAGTGACAGCATTTCAAGAAGACCCAGCTGGGAATGTGGGGTCAAGCACTCGAACCTTTATTAAGGATAGTTCAAGACCCTCTCTCACCATCCAGACCCCCAAAGCCAACTCCTATGTAAAACAAAGCACTCTGATTTCAGGAAGCTGTGAAACCAACTTACCTGTTCTAATTTCTGGAGACATTCGTAAAAATCAAAGAGTCAAATGTATTTCTAGCTCCTATACCGCTCAAGTGGAGTTATCTTCTCCGGAAGGGCCCAAAGTCCTTCGTGTTAAACAAACTGATATGGCAGGAAACACAAGTGTTGTGCGCCGACTGGTTATTAAAGATACAACACCTCCTCTTGTCACCATTGACTCTCCCAAAGGATCTTCGGTACATAAAGGTCAACTGACCCTGGAAGGAAAATGTGAAACAGGTCTAGAGTTAGACTTAAAAGGCTCTGATATTATTTCTCCCTTTTCAGCTTTTTGCAAAAATGGACAATATGCTGTTAAGATTCAGCTTTCAGCGGGAGACGGTCAAAAAACCATTCGGATTAGTCAAACCGATAAAGCAGGAAATACAGGAATGGCGTCTCAAGTGTTTATTAATGACTTAGGAGCTCCTGTTATAAAGATCACTTCCCCAGCAGCAAATACCAGAGCGACCAATGGATTGCGGTTACAAGGTATTTGTGAGGCAGGATTGACGGTCTATCTAGGAGGTTCAGGATTACAGGCTCCCAGCTCCACAAACTGTCCGTCAGGCTCTTTTGATGTCAATATCACTTTCTCTCCAGGTGACGGGAACAAGACCATTACTGTGAGTCAAAAAGACCTTGCCGGCAATACTGGCTCTGACTCCAGAGTTTTCATTAAAGACACTTCCGCACCTCTTGTCAAAATCACCGCACCACCAGCTGGAACAGCGGCTCAAACAGGAGTGTTGTTACAAGGAACTTGCGAATCAGACCTGCTTGTTCAAGTGTCTGGAGACTTAAGCAATCCGGGATCCACACCCTGCAACCAAAACCAATTCAGCTATAATGTCACATTCTCTGCAGGCTTAGGAATGAAAAGCATCACAGTAAGCCAAACAGACGCTTTGGGCAATCAGGGACGTGATTCCAGAAGTTTTACAAAGGACAACCTCAAAGGATATGAGTCGTTCATTTCAGAAGGTGCCAACCGAAAAGTGGATATTCTTTTTGTAGATGACAACTCTGGCTCTATGGAATTTGAACAGGCGGCCTTAAGCCGAAAATTTTCAAGTTTCTCCAATTCACTCACCTCTCTGGACTGGCAAATCGGAATTACCACCACAGATGTGAGTGACGGTCCTTTTGGAATTAAAGGATCCCTTCTCCCTTTTGCTGGAACAGGAAGCTACATTTTAAAACCTACAACACCTCAGTTTGAAAAAGCCTTTCAGGATACAATTCAAAGACCCGAAACAGTTAACTGTGTCGGTTCTGGATCTTGTCCTTCTGGAAAAGAGATGCCCTTGCTAGCAAGTATTTTAGCCATTGACAAACGAAATACGGATAATGCTGGATTCTTCAGACCCGATGCCAACTTAGCTATTGTGATTCTAAGTGATGAGGACGAAGACAGCACAGGACCATCCACGGCCACTCAGCCTCAAGAAGTGGTAGATAAAGTAAAAGCCACATTTCCGAATAAGAAACTTTCCGTCTACGGAATTATTGTTCAACCTGGAGACAGCCAATGTAAAGCCATACAGGATGCTCAAGTTCCAGGTATTCAATCCCACTACGGAACTTTCGTGCAAAAGCTAGCGGATATCACGGGAGGCGTTACCATGAGTGTTTGCGAGCCCGATTACAGCATCACTCTACAAAATATTGCGAACAGTGTGATCGGCCTTGGAAATTCAGTGCAGTTAAAACAGGTCCCTCTTCCTGGAACCGTGCAAGTTTCTTTTACTCCTGCGTTTAATACTTCATGGACGGTATCGGGAAATCGTGTAATTTTCCAAAAGGCTCCACCGAAGGGCACGCGGATTGAGGTCTTCTACCAGTACTAATCCAAAACTGCTCGACTATCGTGTTGAAAAATCTTGTAACAAAAACAACCTTGCTCACAAGACGATCAAAAACCCAATAATATCAGATAGTTAATATATGAT
>RFKI01000025.1 GCA_003694355.1 Bdellovibrio sp. | reverse complement strand
GTCTAAGATCACAGACAATTTCTCTGGAAAAGCATTTTCTTTTAAAAAAGAAGCTTTGAGTTTTTTTAAGGGCTCAGTATCCCCCGTTTTCAGTTCCTTTAATGCCGCCGCAAACAAAAAACCAGAGCTATTAGTGTTAATTTCAATAAGATAAGGTTGATTGTTTATAATATGAAAATCATACCCCATAAGCACAGAGAAGTTATTCACAGAAGCATCCAAAATACCTTGATCTTCTGGGTAACAAAATTTTCGAATCGCTTCCTCATAAGCTTTTAAATGAGCAATCTTAAAGGTCAGCTGAACAAAGCGAATACATTTTTGAAGCACCTCTTTGGGAAGAGGCACTTCATAGGGTGTAACTAAATTCCTTGAAGAGAATGATAAATCAGCATGAGACTTTAAAGAGGGATACTTTTCCTGAAGAAATGACTCATACTCTGAGTAAAACATGAAGTGAAAGCCACAGCGTCTTCAGTTAGCCTTAAGAGGAGGATCACCAGGCTTCCAGCCTGCTGAGCAAAGCTCTCCTGACTTAATGGCTGCTAAGACTCGTAAAATTTCATTGGCATCACGTCCCACATTCAAGTTGTGAAGACACTCATATTGAACAATACCTTCGGGGTCGATAATAAAAGTTCCTCGCGTGGCAATACCTGCATCTTGTAACAACACCCCATAATCTCGCGACACCTGTTTTGTAATATCTCCTATAAGAGGATAACCTAAATCACCTAAATCATCCTTAATCCACTTCTTATGAGAGTGTACAGAGTCCACACTCGCACCAATCACTTCCGCTCCCAATTCTTTAAACTCTCCCAGCTTTTCACGAAATTGTGTGAGTTCTGTAGGACAAACAAAAGTGAAATCCAGAGGGTAGAAAAATAAAACAACAAACTTGCCTTTATAATCAGAAAGGCTAATTTCCTTAAACTCTCCGCCATCAACAACAGCTTGAGCTGTAAACTGAGGGGCTGGACGACCAATCATTGACATCTTCCTTCTCCTTTTTTAAATTTCCTGCACATTTGATAACATAGGCCCTGAAAACTCTCAACCCCCTACAAAGGCGGTCTTTTTGAAAATCATCTCCTGGAACGTTAACGGAATCCGAGCCTGCGCCAAAAAAGGGCTTTTGAAGTTTATTGAAAAAGAAGACCCCGATATTCTTTGCCTTCAGGAAACCAAAGCCCACCCTGAACAGCTCCCCGAGGAACTCGTTCATCCCTTAGGGCGCAAGGGGTTTTTCTCCTCAGCCCATCGGCGAGGATATTCTGGAACTGCCACGTTTGTGAAACCCTCCTATGAACCTTTGGACGTCTCCTATGGCATCCAAATTAAAAAGTTTGACTCGGAAGGCCGTTTTGTTATTACACGCTTTCCCCAATATGTGGTCTATAATGTCTACTTTCCTAATGGCTCTGCCAGCGAAGAAAGGCATTTCTTTAAAATGCACTTCCTTCACAGATTTTTAGCCCATTTAAAAAAACAAATTAAAAAAGGAGAAAAAATCATTCTTTGCGGGGATTACAACATCGCTCACAAGGAAGCTGATGTCTTTGATCCTGTCCGACTCAGTTCTCATAGTGGTTTCTTGCCAGAAGAACGTGCTTGGTTTGATCGTTTCCTAGAAGCAGGATTTGTTGATGTTTTCCGTTATTTTTACCCAGATGCCAAAGAACGCTATAGTTGGTGGTCTTATAGAGAAAATGCCCGAATGGCTAATAGAGGCTGGAGAATTGACTATATTTGTGTCACCCAAAATCTTCTGGATAAAGTCATCAGCACAGATATCTTGGATCAACAAATGGGGTCTGACCACTGCCCTGTCGTCATGGAAATGAAGGATTAAAAAAGCTTAAACAAGTAAACGCCATACACGAAAATAAAAAATAGACCTAAAAAGCGGTGAAAAAAAACAGATTTGCGTATCAAGAACAACCCCCCAATCAAAAACGTGATTACCAGCAAATACAAAATGTCAAATTGAACCATCTGCGGATCCACAGTAAGAGGCGTTGCCGTGGCAGCAATACCAATAACCCCTAAAGTATTGATAATATTTGAGCCAACCACATTGGCTGCAGCCAAATGACTCTGCCCCCTTAAGG
>RFKI01000219.1 GCA_003694355.1 Bdellovibrio sp. | reverse complement strand
GTGTTTGCAGCGGCGGAACAGTATGCACTAAGGATTACGTGAATGATACGAGCTGCGGCTGCGACGCAACAAAAAACGGCTTCTTATGCGACCCAACACCCGGCGATGGAAGCGGATTCACTGGAATATGCGCTTACAACCAAACAAGCAGCTCATGGTCATGCGACGAAGGAGACATCTACTTTAACGGAAGCCACTACTGGACTGACTACGCTCCTGTAACAGCTGGCAAGAAATGTGATGCTGATGTTGGTAATACTGGTTTTGTCTGGGAAGGATATGCAGTTAGTGATAATGGTGGCTCTTGCGACACCGTGGGCGTCACAGCCCAAGATTGTAGTGGTGGCGGTTCAGTGCAATGCGGTGATAACCCTCTTGACTATTTCTATGCTGCTTGCTCAGAAAGCATGCCCGGCAGAGGAGTTCCTGATGCATGTGATACCAGCATAAACGCAACGCAAGGCGGCCAAGAATATTTTGTACAAAACGGTTTGTGCATAAATAACTCTGATAATGTTTTTGCTTGTGATCAAACAGGAGAAGTAGCTTATTCAGGACTAAATAATTATGTGAGTGATTGTTACAACCAAGGCACCCCGCTTATAGGAAATCAATGCGACAACAACACTCTTGACGGCGATTACTCTGCTAACGGAATCTGCGCAGACACCACTCTAGGAAGCGGCGATGCTCGCTATGCTTGCGACACTGACGGCGTTTGCGATAACACATCTTCGCTGTTAAGCGACTGCAGCCTTTGCAACACTGACGATGAATGTGATTATGATCTGAGCGACTTGGCTTACACTCCTGGATGGGGCCACTGCCAAGGATCATCATGCTGCCAAATTGGTGTAGATCAATGCACTCTGAGCACTGACTGGGACTTAACCTTAGACATATGCTCATGGGGCTGTGATTCCTCATGCACTTTCACCTCAACAGAGCCATGCCCGAGCAACTGCACAACAAATGAGACTAATCCTCCTGAATGCGACAATCCCCTGCCATCGCATGACCCGTCACAGCAGGAGTACTGTTATTATAACAATAACTGCGACCAAACAGGCTGCAGCTATTCAGGACTGAACAACCTTAGAAAAGATTACTGCGACGAATGCACTCAAACAGGAGTCAACAATGGTAATTACTGCCCTGCTCCAGGAACATGGGACAGTGGCAGGTGCTATTGGTACTCTGGCCCAAGAGGCTGCACAGGCACAACATGTGATAACCTGCAAAACGACTCATGCATTAACGCAGGATTTTGCACTCCTAGCGGATGCACTGACCCATGCAATCCTCCAGCAACAGGAGACTGGGCAATAACAAGTGATGTCACATGCAGTGACAGAACAATTATTTTAGACGGCAACTTAACAGTTGATGCAAGCTTAGGCCCGGCAAGCTTAACTCTAGACAATGTCACATTAATCCTTAATAACACAGCTCTACCCAGGACAATAAGCATGACAGGATTTGCCGGTGCAAACATTATTATTAACAGGGGTACTCTAATTAATGGGACTACACACTCAAATCCTAATATATTTACTATCAACCCTCTTGGTAATCTACAAATAAATGACTCAACTGTTACAGATATTAGTGGGATATCCTTGAACACTCCCAACACATTCATTTTTAGTAATGCAACAATAAACTCAACAAAAGATAACAGCTTTGGCATTCAAACAATTAATCCTCCGATCACATCAGGATATATTATCAACAGTAAAATATTTACTTCTGGCGACAACAGCCCTGCCATAGAATTCCAAAGCGTTGAAAACGTGGATGTTAACTCAACTTTAATAAAAACCTTTGGTTTGGATTCTAAAGGAATACACTACTTTACAGGATCTACTTTTGTTATGAGGAATATGTTATTTTACAATAACACTGTTATTACTCAGAACGCTCAGGGAATATTCATTGATGAAGGAGATGGTATTTCAATCGTTAATAACAATATTACAACAAAGGGGAATAACAACAAATATGGTATTTATATTGATAATAATGGAGATCAGAATCTTCTTTTGGGTAACATAATCAATACTACAGGAACAAGCAGCCCTGGAGTATACATACATAGCGGTTCTGACAATACTAATATTACCAGTAATAAAATATTTACAAATGGCTCTTCTAGTTATGGTGTCAGGATATCTCTTACGTCAATCAACACTGTTCAATCACTTAATGAGATCACGACGGACGCACCAAACACACCAGGCATTTATATTGAATCTTCTTCTGACAATAATAATATAACCTTTTCAAGAGTGTTAACTAAAAGCACATCAAGTCCAGCCTTACAAATAATTGATTCCACAAACAATTATATTAACAACTCAAACTTCACAACAATACTTGGATCAACAAGCTATTCCTTTCGTGTTGAAGGATCAACTGATTCAACGTTCTTAGTTGATACACTCCTAAATGCAGTGGAGGCTCCTGACGTTAGCGCTGCTTCGACAGGAAAAACAACTCTCCTTAACGTAACATTTAATGTCAGCGAATTAGACCAAACAGCAGTGTCTGGTGGCGAAGTCCACGTTGGCTGGTGGGTTTTTGGAAATGTGACCAATACTTCTAATATGCCTGTTCAGAACGCTAACATAACTGTTTATGATAAGGACTTAACAGAATTGTGGACGAGCTGGATGACTGATGCTTTTGGGCATACAAGCAAGAGGAATGTCACGCAGTTCATACAATACCCTGCTTCAAGGACTAATTTCACAAACCACACTTTCTTCACGACGCACCCAGACTATATTGACAACACGCACATAGAGGAGATTAACAGGAGTATGTATGTTAATATCAGGCTGTACAAGGAGGCTTATGTTGGCTCAACATCTGCGATTGACCAGGGCTTCGGCGAGAACGTTACGATAACAGCAAGAGTCATTGACCCTGACGGGCCAGGCGATATTGACACTGTCTGGGTTAACATAACCGACCCGAACAACAACTTTGCTGTAATAACAATGGACGGCACAATAAATCCTGACCCAGAGGTTTGGGTTTTAAATAATTACACAAACTACATTAATGGAACCTACACTTACAGAGTTTATGCTAACGACTCGACTGGCACAGTAATAAATTCTTCAGACCAATATTTTAGGATGTACATCAATCTAAGCACGCATATACAAACAGAAAAACAATACTACAAGACAGGAGACTTTGTTAATCTTACCAGCGGGGCATCTTACGTTCAGAATGACGATCTTAACACTAATTCAACAGCATACATTCTAATGGGCGTCGAATACAACAATTCAGGCACTTGGATTCCTTTCGGGCAGCCAGTTGTCAACGGCTCTGCTGACGGCACTAAAGCAAGGCTGCTTCAGCCGCCGAACAATAATTACGATTTAAGCATTCCTTTCAATAATAAATGGGATGTTAAACCAGGCTATCAGAACGGCACTTACAGGGTCTACTTCAACGCAACAAACCTGAATGGGAGCAATTACTTGAACAAAGACGGAACTCCAGTTAATTCTTTTTCTACTTTTATGATTGACCAGGAGAGTCCTGTGCTGACATGGGACAAACCCGCTAATCAGTCTTGGTTCAAGAATAGTGTTCCTGTTAGCATTATTGTTAATGTGTCTGATACTTATTCAGGAATTGAGAATAATAGTGCTTGCGTAATCACCATTGACAACAATCCAAGCGGCTATGTTGGCTCCTTAACTTATTACAATGACACTAGACAATGCAAAGGCCAAATAAGCTTTTCTGGCTTAACAGACGGCACGCACAAAATCAGGGTTAATGTTACTGACCGCGCTGGAAACACAGGAGAAAGTGACAACCTGACTTTTTACATTGATAATACACCTCCAACAATCACAATTATAAGCCCTTCTGATAATGATGTCTGGCATAACGCGACAAACATAACTATCTTCGCTAGACTTAATGATAGCTCAGGCGTTAATTTTACTCTTGGGAAAAAATGCCAAGTGTTGATTGATGGAACTAATAACTCCATAAATTATTCTAATGTAAATATTACTAATTTTATAATAGGTTATGTATGTTATGGAATTATTACTATTAAAGAGGATTCTGGCTTTAGCAATGAAAATCATGAGCTAACTATAAAAGTGAATGATTCGCTTAACAACACAGGAACAAGCAATCCTATAAACCTAACTTTTGACAACACACCGCCAAGCATAACATTTGAGGCTCCCACGCCAACTAATGGGGCAAGAACTATCGGGAATAAAATTGTTGTTAATGTGTCCTTATTGGACAATCTTAATTTGTCTTTTGGCTTTGACAATCCTTGTATGCTGGAATGGACAAATGTCACTGACGGAGGAACTGAAAACAAGACAATGCAAAAGATTCCTTATACAAGCACCAGTCCAACAGGCACTTGCAACCTGTCTGTTAGCACGCTTGACGGCAAGGATTACAGCTTTAAAGTCTGGGCAAGGGATTACGCAAAAGACCAAGCTTATAACCAAAACTGGAACGTTACTCAAACAATAACATTTAGAGAAAACGATGAGCCTGCCATGCCGACATTAGTCAACATTACGAACAAAACTCCAGACATTATATCGCTTTTAACTTGTGATTACACTTTAGATTCGCCGGACAATGACGGAGACAGTGTTAGCGCGTTCTTCACCTGGACAAAAAACAATGTTTTCCAGTTCAACGGCACAGGACTAAACACATTTGACTGCTCAGCACAAGGATGCGTTGCAGGTGACAATGTGACTTGTGGGGTTAAAGGGTATGATGGCTATGAGTACGGTCCGCAGGATAATGACACTGTCTGGATACAGAATTCACCTCCTGTCATATTCAACCCTAAAATTACAACTCCTTACCAGACAGCAACGCATAACTTTGTTAGATTAGGAGATCCTATAAATGTAAGCGTGGACACATATGACATTAATAATGGTCTTCTAACTTTAGCATGCTATAATGAGTCTGACAACACTTCAGGAAACCAAGTCAACCTATGCACTACACAACCAAAATCATCTCCAATTATTAATTTCAGCTGCGAATTCAACAGCATCTGGCCTGACAACGACAACCATTCAATCTACTGCTGGGTCAACGACACTGCAGGAGCAAACTCGTCAATAGCACAATTCATCGTGACTGCTGACAATAAGGCTCCAGAATGCGTAATTCAAGTTAACCAGTTTATACCCTTACCTGGGTATCTGCCAAACTGGTACGATCAGTTTGACCAGCTTGGCTCCAGCCTAAATGTTTTCTCATACGTGAACGACACGAGAGGCTCATCATTCGAGTCTTCTGGGCTGAAGTCAATTGACTGGTCTTGGGACCATCCTTCTGGCACAAGTTATGACCAATCAGGAAACGATAATTCTGATTTAGATGGAGACTTCTCTATAACTGGCTTAAGTGATGATCCTGACTCTAACGGCATAAACCTATCATTAATTGTTACTGACAATATAGGCAACATAAACAATACTTGTTCGGAACTTTTCAACTTTGACTCAGCAGCGCCAGTTTCAAGCGATGATTACACTAATGATGGTGTGTGGTTTTCTCAGCCTTCCGTCAGCGTAAACATTGACTGCAATGATGACTCATCAGTTACTGGCGTTGGGTGCTATTACACAAACCACTCAGAAAATGGCGGGCTCTGGAATCAAGACTTCGGGCCATATCCATTCACACTTGTTGTTAGTGGGGACGGCCAGCACAACATCACTTACTTCTCAGTAGACTATCTGAACAACACAGAAGCAACGCAGAAAGAGGTCAAGGTATGGCTTGATAGCACAGCACCAAATGATTTTACATTAAGCGTTTTCTCAGCGAACGCTTCTGATCCGCCTGGGTGGGCTAAAGGCACGAACGAAGTAAACCTGACTTGGGAAGACAACGGTGATTCCCCAAGTGGCATTGACCATTATAAAATATGGTGGAACTGTACTCCTAATGACGGGAAAGACCTGAGTGCACTCTGCGAGGGTCCGATGAGAATTCTTAATGATAGTGTTACCCTGCTTAATTACACTACTGACCCACTCCCATCAAACACCACTTTTTACTTTAAAGTTGAAGCAGTTGATATGGCAAACAATACAAAAAATTCCACAAACATAGGTGTTATTAGCGTTGACTCAGACCAGCCTTCTGTCTCAATAATCACACCAACAGGGACAAACCACAACAACCTAAGCATTCTTTTTGAAGTGCTTTACTCAAACACTTACACTGTTAACTGCAATATAACCCACAATGCCACAGTCACAACATATGATATGAATAATGACGGGAGCGTTTTTGGAACAGCTAATTACACTATTCCTTTCCCTGCAGACGGGGAATACAACGTTACTGCGTATTGCTGGGACTTAGCACAAAACGTTAAGTCTGATGAAATGACAATTTCCATAGACACAGACAATCCGACAGTAACACTTGTCGAACCGAAACAGATAGTTTATAATTACAACGAAAGCCTGCCATTGAATTTCAGCGCTGATCCTATGGATGGTTCAATAGACAAATGCTGGTACAACCTTAACAACGGAAACAACATAACAATCCCAGGATGCACAGTTCCAGCAAGCTTTAGCGTGCCAGGAGAAGGCCAGTACAACCTAACAGTATTCGTCAATGACACTTACGGCAATATAGGAAATGACAGCATTAACTTCACTGTTGACTTCTGCGACCCATCTTTTATGGGCGACTGGAACATTGGCAGGAATTTGACTTGCAGAAACCGCATTATTAATTTGTCAGGAAACCTCACAGTAACAAGCACAGGAAACTTAACATTGTCAAATGTCACGCTGTACATCAACGGCTCTGCCCCGATTGACAGGAAGGTTGAGGTTCAAGCAGGCGGAGAATTAAACATTATCAACGGATCTGAGCTCTTCGGCGTGCAAAACTTTTTGCTGCAGAACAATTACCTGTTCTGGGCATTAGCTGGCAGCAATGTAAAGATTGCTGATTCAACTATCCATAACATTGGTTATTATACAGCAAACCCGAACACAAACGGCCTTTTCATAAGCACTCAAAACGCCAATCTAAGCAACGTTACAATAATGGACGGATTCGGACTTGTTGTGAACAATCTCAATAATCTTAACTTCTCAAATATCAACATAAGCACTAATGGTCAGCACAGGCACGGCATTTACTTTGTTAATTCCAACTTAATAAGAATAATCAATTCCATAATAACATCAATCAACGCTAACTTAACATATTCTCAAGGGTCAAGCGCAGGGCAGAATGAATTAATAAACACAACCATGAACAGCAGGGCCTTTGGCTTTGATTCCAGCGGTAATCCTCCCTCTCTCCTTGTACAATGGTACTTTAATGCTAACATAACTGACTCGGGAGGAAATGGCATTAATGGCATTACTGTTCTTGTGAATAGCACAGAGCCTTACAGCAATCAGGGCGTTTCTGACGTTAATGGTGTTATCCCAAGATTAACAGTTAGAGAATTATTAATCGGTCACGGCATATTTATGAATTACAGCAATTACACAATAACAGCAAAAAAGAAAGGTTACAATACTTATTACAATACAACAATAATGGACCAGTCAAGGTTCTTTAACATTGTGATGGGCTCAGACTTAAAAATGGTTGAGGCAAACGCCTCGAAGAATGGAAGCGTAGGTGTTGGAGAAACAGTGACTTTCACAGCTAAGTGGGATAAGCCTAGCGGTTTCGTAAAAATTCTTGTTGATAATGAGCCTGACTTTATTGGCTGCAATTACACAGATACTTCTGGATGCTTCTACTGCAATTCAACGCCAACTTTGGATACAAACGCCAGCTGTGATTACATTACAACAACGCCAGGATTTTATGAATGGCACTTAAGGATATGCAATGACGGAGGATTATGTGATCACACAGTCTCAGTGCCAAGCATTCCTGACGGCAGCAACAATACAGTGGGCTTTAATTATACTGTAAGCAGCTATGATCAAAGGAATCAAGGCCCTCCAGCTTCATTATCCTACAATAGTCCTATCTGGTGTGATATAAGCAGTTGTGAGGACCTGACTTATCTTGATTTAGTATATGATAATGATAGCTTGGCAGGCTATGTTGATTACTCCCAAAGCGGGAATAACATTTTCACGAGGTCTTCTCTAAAGTTCAAATTTAATATTCCAGTAAATATTTCTAAAGCTGATGAGCTCAAATTCTATTTTAACGGTTACTCAAAGAAGGAGATAAGCTCAGCTGAAGCCCATAATCTGAGCTTTTACATTTACAATTTCTCCAGCTTAACCTGGAACAGGCTTCCAGGCAGCATTATGGCAACTACTGAGCAACAGCTCGAAATAAGGCTTAACACCACCAATTATGACCTCTCACATTTTGTTAATCCAGCAGACAACACTACAACGATCTTGGCATGGGATTACACTGGCTCATGGAAAGCAGGCAGCAGCCCATTAGTGCTTAAAAACAGCCCTCTTGTTATGAAAAACAGCCCAATTATGAGAAAGATTAAAGAAGTGTTCCAAGACCAAGGTGCTGGGGGAGGGCTTTATTATTGTCCTTTCTTCGACTCGTGGAACGGAACAAATTACATAACAGACACAACATTCCATTACAGGCTGGAAGGAAAAGAAATGGAAGCTTACCAGCTCAGAGACTTAAAGTACCTTTCTCTTGATGGAAAAATCAAAGCAAGAATTGTGGAAAGAGAGCCGGAAATTTCTTACACTGACAGCATTAGTGTTTTTATCATAGACACAAAAGG
Organism: Bdellovibrio sp.; assembly: GCA_003694355.1. Lineage (GTDB taxonomy): Bacteria > Bdellovibrionota > Bdellovibrionia > Bdellovibrionales > UBA1609 > J124. The sequence goes on along the minus strand of RFKI01000219.1, from coordinate 10,212 downwards.
TCCTAAAACAAGAATACACGAGTTAAAACCGGTTTACGCGAGCAGGGGCCTGTCAAAAATATTGGAAGCAGACAACAATTACTTGACCATGAAGCAAGGCGACGAAGTTTATTTGGAATTTGAGGAAGCGCCACCAGTTGAAGAAGGATATACGAGGTCTGTTAAGCTGAGAAGCAAAGGCTACTATGAATGGAAAGGAAACAATAATAACTCAAAAAAGGAGTTGCAAATAATACTCTTGCTGCTGACATTCGCGTTCATTATTCTTCCAGTACTGATAAAGCTTGGCTTTGTTTCAAGGCAAACTGCTCTTTTCTACTTCGCATTTTTAGTGCTGCTCAGCAGCTTTGTGATAGCAGCTGATATTGGGAGCTATATTGAGAGTGGATACGCCAGGCTAGAGACAGAAATCCCTGCAACAGGCAATTTTACTGTTACTTCTTGCGACAGGCCTTCTGGAATTGACTGGCAGATAAATGAGGAATGTACTTTCTATGATTCAAAAATAATAATGGAGAACGGCCAAAACATAATAATAAACAATGGCGGCGCATTAAATTTGTATAATTCTAGTCTTGTAATGAACCTTTCAGCTGACGGAGGATCTAACATAAACGTCTCCGGAGGCAACCTGACCTTGTATTCAGGATCAAAAATTAATTCCACTTCCGGAGCTAATTATTTCATACAAGTTCATAACGGCTCTGTTTTTGTTGTTAACTCAAGCAACATTACAGACGCGGGGCACAGCCAGGCAGGAGAAGAAGGTGTTTGGGTGAACACATCTAACGTTATTGTTTATAACACTTCATTCATAATGAACTACATTGGACTAATACTTGATGCAGGTTCTAGCAACTCCAATATTGCTGACTCGAATTTCATAAACAGCGCTGCTGCAGGCTTGAAATTACTAGCTAACAACACGACTTTAACCAACAATGTTTTCTCATCAGGAATTGTTGGGGTTGAAGTGCATAGCAACAACAACTATTTTGAGAACAACACTGCTGACTCCAACACTAACTTGGGCATTAATTTAAGCCAAGCCAAGAACAACATTTTAATCAACTTGAACATAATCGGTTCTCCAGCAAAAGGCGTCGTGTTTAACGCTAATTCTTATAACAACACCTTCATTAATTCAATAATTTCCGGCCCATCAACTAGCATTGAGTCCAACAACGCAGCCGGACTGAACACTTTTATAAACTCAACCTTTACAACAACAAATTATATAGGTGGAGGCGGCATTGACGTTAGGTGGTTCTTCAACGTTAACGTAACTAACACTTCAGGCGCAAGTCTTTCCGGGGTTAATGTAACATCTTTCAACAACACCCTTAACCAAATATTCAATGAAAACACAGTAAACGGCAGGATTACATTAAAGAACCTTACTGAATACATAGAAAACGCTTCAGGAAGATACCCGCAGACAAACTACACATTCCAATTCGTGAGTCCTCCTTATGTTCCGAAGGATGTTTCATGGAACTTAACAGAAAGCACAGTGCTTAACGTTACTCTTTATCATAACATAACGGTTGATTCAATCACAGCCACACCTGACCCGCAAGGATTCGGAGAAAACGTAACAATCAATGCTACAATAACTGATGATGATGGAATAGGTGACGTACAATCCGTTCTGATAAACATCACAAACCCCACAGGCCAGTCACTGCAAGCGCCAATGTCATACATAACAGGAAACACATGGCAGTACATTTACACTGACTACACGAACGGCACTTACAACGTCACTGTTACTACATTTGACACTGACAACAACAGGGATAACTTGTCAAGCTCTTTCAACATACACGTAAACTTCAGCCTGGCAATAGACACTGATAAGGAGGCTTACCTAGGCACTGATGTTGTACGCTTGTCAAGCGACTCACACCTTAACAATACTGATGTGACAAATGCTTCAATCTTCATCAAGTACAGCACCTCTTACTATAACCAGAGTAATGGGCTCTGGGAATATGAGGATGCGAATGAGACGTGGCCGTTAAGGATCAAAACAGGAGAGAACATCACATTAAATGACACGCCAACAACTTACGTTTTTGACGTTCTTTCCTCAACTCACGGAGACGGAACGTACGCTATAAACCTAACATTAGTTGACCCTCAAAACAACAGCATACAAGACATTAACGGCAACATTGTCTCTGATCAGGCGAACTTCACTATAGACACTACGAAGCCGGCAATTAATCTTGTTTACCCTGCGAACAACACAAAAATATACATTAACAATGTTAACTTCAGCTGGAACGTGACAGACAACCTTGACACTAACCTAAGCTGCGACTTGTTCGTTACTGATTATTCATCGCAATGGTCCCAAGCAAACATTTTAAGCCAAAACAACACAGTAACAAATTATACTATTAACCTGCCCGCAGGGATTTATGACTGGAACGTTACTTGCAGGGATGATGCTGGAAACGAAAACACTTCTGCAACATATAATTTCACGATAAACTCAATACCATACTTTATAACAACACCTTACATTGATCCCGCAAGCCCGAGGACTAATGAAAGCTTTACATGCAAATTCACTATAAACGACTCAGATGCGGGAGACACCTTGACAGCAACAGTTGAGTGGTGGGATAATTCTACAGGAAGCTACTCCTTCAATTACCAGGAAGTAATAGGCTGCGCTCACGAAGTCGAATGCGTCTCAACACCAGTGCCTATTGATAATGCTACCCATTACAGAAACGTTGGCTGGAGATGCGAAGTAACAGCAAGCGACGGAACAAACACAAGCTTGAAGCAAGCCTCGCCTAATATTAAAATAATTAACACAAGGCCGTGGTTTAATGAAACATTAATCACTTATTCAGCTGACTCAGGCACGTCATGGAATATCACTGTTAATTGCAGTGATTGGGATGTTGATGATGCAGCGGCTGATGTTCTTACGTTTGACAAAAATGATACTATGATTGACATAACTAAAATATCAGATCACCAGGCAAATATCAGCGACAGCCCAACAGACGCTGACACAGGCACACACAACATTAACCTTTCATGCACTGATGACGAGCTCGAATCAGGTTATGCTACTCTAATATACACAGTTAATGATGCAACGCCGCCAACATGGTCGAACAACAGGACGAACGCATCTATTATTAGGATCGGTGACAGCGTCAAGTTTGAGGTTGACTGGGCTGACGGAAACGGCTTAAGCAATTACTCATTCGCATGGAATGATTCTTCCTTGCCTCCAAACAACTTTAACTTTACGCCATTAGGAGCAACTTCAGCCACGGCAAACTACACAGCAACTGTGACCTCACCTCAAGGAACTGTTGTCGGCTGGAATTTCACTGCATGGGACATAGCTAATAACAAGAACACAACTTTAACATTCAGCTTCGTGGTTGCGGACACAGCTCCTATTGCCTCAATTTTTGCGCCTGACAACGAAACATACACTAGGACAAGCATAGACTTGGAATACAATGTTTCTGATGCTGACGGCTTAGCAGATGTTGCGAGCTGCTCAATATACGCTGAGATAAACGGCACAGGCTACAACATAATACACACAAACCACAACCCTCAAAGCGGAAATTCCTTCACTTACAGTGTTGCCGACCCGCAGATAGAGGATGTTAGGTGGTACGTGAACTGCACTGACACGTCAGGATTATCAAATGTTTCTGAAACAAGGACTTTCTATGTTGACACAGTTAACCCAATACCCATCTGGAACATTCCTAAAAGTGACAATAGCTTTGTGCAGCCGAGATGGAACACAACACTCATGCTCAGCGCAGGCGCAAGAAACGACCATTTGGAATATGTGAGGATAAACATCACGAACTCAACAGGAAGCCTCATGTATGAGAACGAGACTGTCGGCAATATTTCAGAGAAGTTCGGCCAGGCAGAAACATTCATCTTTGACGCAAACATAGACATCACCTCATGGGATTCTGGCATTTACAATACTACCATCTGGGCTAATGACAGCGCAGGCAACTTTAACGAGTACTCTGTCACTTTCCTAATAAACCACCCTCCAGTATTAACCTCTTCAAAAATAACCCCTAACCCTGCCTACACTAATTCAAACTTGGTATGCTCGGAAGATGTGTGGTTTGATGCTGACAACCACCAAATTCAAAACAGGTCATTCAAATGGTGGAAGAATTACGTTGCTTTGCCATTCACGACACAGCAGCTTGGCGCTGGCAACTTCAGCAAAGGCGACAACATAACCTGCGAGCTGACAATATATGATGGAGCAAGCCCTACTGAGATTTATGATAAGTCCTCGCCAGTAAATGCCACAGTACAAATACAAAACTCAGTTCCAACAATGGATTCTGTCAGCGCTTCAATATCCCTCATCTATGGCGGCAACCAGCAGACAATTGGTGCGAACATCGTTGATGACATTGACATGGAGCCATTGACTTTCAGCTGCTGCGAAACCCCAACAGGTACGTGTGATCCTATTGCTGATTCCGTGTGCTCGGGCGTATTCACATACCCTTACACAGGAGTACAATGCAGTTACCCAACAAGCCTTGTGACAGACAATTTCCTTGTTTATTGCGTTCTCAATGATACTGACGACTTTTCAGCTGTTAGGCAAACCTCTTATGACAACGACGCAGATGACCCGATAATAAAACTCTTAAGCCCTGCTAACGATTCAAGGTCAAGCTCATCAACTGTTGATTTTGTCTGCAATGTCACAGACACTTATGAGCTTGGCCAGGTATCTTTCTTCATAAACCTATCAGGAGCAACGTTGGAGTTTAACGAGTCTAAAGACGCAACAGGCGACAACAATTACACTGCTATTTTCACAAAGACTTTGCCTGATGGTAAGTACCATTGGACGTGCAACGCAACAGACCTTGTAGGTCATTCTGTGTTCGCTGCTGAAAACAACACAATAATTGTTGACACAACAGCTCCGACAGTCACATTATCTCATCCTATTAACAATTCAAACTTTACTGTTGATGACATCCGCTTTAACTGGACTGTTACGGACGCGCAGCAAGGCAATTTCTTATGTAACCTAACCATTGATGATGCTGTGAATCAATCAAGCATTCCTGCTGCAAACGGCGCAGAAACATGGGCAATTGTTTCTAATTTGAGCAACACAACTCACAACTGGAGCGTTTCATGTTCTGATGAGAGTAGCTACACAGCTACTTCAGAGACGAGGTGGTTCAGGATAAACAACATTCCAATAATACAATCAGTTAATGTAACTCCACAGAGCCCTAACACCTCAACCCCATTAAACTGCTCTTTCAACATCACAGACCTTGACTTGTCAGACGCGCTTGCTGTGAACGTTACTTGGTACCACAACGCAACAGGAATTTTTGAAAGGACAATCATCTATGACACAACAGTGAACTGCAATAACGGCGAGCTCTGCTACACAGACAAAAGCGTGAGCGCATCAGACACGAACCACACAAAACACGTTGCGTGGAAATGCTCAATAACTGTGTTTGATGGCATTAACATTACTAGCGCTAATTCAACCCCAACAACAATAATAAACACGCCTCCAAGAGCAGCTAATGTTGTGTTAAACTCGACTGACCCAAGGAACTTAACAAACAGCACTCTTAACGCTAACTGGGTTTTTGAGGATGATGATTCTGACTTGCAGCAGGATTTCACAATAAAATGGTACAACAACAGTGTTGAATACCCACCACTAGAGAACTCGACTTCTGTTGGCCCCGGCAACACGACAAGAGGGGAAACATGGCAGTTTAACATAAGCCTCTCAGACGGAGAAGAATTCGGCAGGTTTTACTCCTCCAACCCTATTTTAATAAGGAATTTCAAGCCAGTTATAAACTCAGTTAATATTACGCCGCAAGCACCGCTCACCACTAATAATCTAAGCTGCGAGTTCAACATAACAGACATTGACCTTGACTTAATAGGCGTGAACATTACTTGGTGGGATAATGCGACCGGATCATTTGTAAATGTGCATGACTTTGACACAACAGTTCAATGCAACAGTAACCAAATCTGCATTACTGACCTACCTGTTGATTCCGGATTTGCAGACCACAAAAAGCGCGTGTCTTGGAAATGCTCAATAAACGCTACTGACGGCGATAACTCAACAGGATACTTTAACTCAACACCTGTTGAGATATTGAACACGCCGCCAAACAATCCACTTACGCAGATAAACAGCACTTCAGGACTTAACTCGTCATCAGAAGACTTGAACTGCTTCGCAACAATAAGTGACAATGATACTGACATGATAAATGTTTCAGTAAGGTGGTACAATAATTCAGTGTTATGGATGGCAGTTGATTACAATAACAGCTACGCGAATGGCACCTTTTTTAACGCGGTTCTAGGTTATGGGAACACTTCTCCCGGCCAGGTATGGAAATGCGGTATGATGCTATCAGACGATGAGGATAACAGCAACTGGGTTAATTCATCCACTATTGTTATTGGCGACAATAGCCTTCCAAATATAATATGGGAATCCCCAACGCCAAATAACGGCCAAATAATAAACCAGCATAACGTTTACCTAAACGCAACAATTATCGATGAGTCAAACACCTCAGCGTTCTTTGACTGGAACAGGAGTTTGCTGGGTTATTATTCAATGGATTATTATAACACTTCAGGCATAAAAGACAACTCAACCTACAGCATTTTGGCAGCTTTCAACGGCGGCCTAAGCACAAGCAACATAACAACAGGAATTTACGGTAACGCAATAGCATTTGACGGAAGCAACGACTACTTAAACATGACTCAACGCTTATCAGGCAACGTCGCTACTTACGGCGGATGGCTCTACTTCGACACATTATCCTGCCCCGGAAGCTACTGCGTGCCAATGCAGCAGGCAAACAGCGCTGACGCAGGATACGAAATGTACACAGACACAAGCAATAAGCTGCGATGCTATGACGGGATTAATACAGCTCCAAGCGGGCCTGCCCAAGCGCCCACAATCAGCACAGGAACTTGGTACCATGCGATGTGCGTGCACAACGGAACTCACTTCGCCTTATTCCTAAACGGCACACTAATGGGAAGCTGGGTAGCCTCAACAGCAAGCCCCACAAACGAAGACTTCGTTGTGGGTGGCGGAGTGCAGCAGGGAAGCTACTGGTTCAAGGGGAAAGTTGACGAAGTGCAAATTTATAACAGAGCATTAAGCCCGGAAGAAATAAGTGCGATTTACAACAACAAGCAGTGGAGGCTAAAACATAATTTTGTTAACCTGCAGAAAGGAACTTACTATTATGCTGCTTTTGCGATTGACTCTTACGGCAACCTCAACAAAAGCGAGCAAAGCGTTACTGTTAACAACACACCTCCTGTTGTTACCAGCATTTTCATTAACAGCACTGACGGCTCCAACACAACAAGTCAAGACTTGCACTGCTACGCCAACATTAGCGACTTTGACAACGACACTTTGAATGTCACTGTTAGATGGGAGAAATTCAGGGGGCCTGACCCTCTCACTGATTGGGACATAATGTATGAGGGAACTTATTCCGGCTACCAAAACGGAGACGTGTTTTATCACGTGCTTGGCTCTGGAAACACAAGCAAGGGTGAGCAGTGGATTTGTGTGGTAAGGCTTCATGACGGCACTGATTTCGGGAACTGGCTTGCGTCATATAACATGACAATACTTAACACTCCGCCAACACTTCCCACAATACTTGATCCGCTTAATGAAACAAGCATTAATTATGAGCCTTACATCCTGAACTGGACTGACAGCACAGACGCTGACCTGGATAACATCACTTATTTTGTTTATCATGGGAATGTGACTCCTCCTCCTTTCAAGGGCTCTACAAACGAATCGAACTGGACAGTCTCTAACCATAACAACTTCCAAAAATATTACTGGTACCTAAACGTTTCAGACGGGGAAGTGAACGTAACAACAGGGATTTACTGGTATAACGCCACTCTTATTGATGACCAGTGCAATGATACAGAAGAAGGCGTGCTGAAAGACTCATGCGATTTGTGCTACACTTCAGGAGCTGATTGGGACCCGTATGACAACAACACAATAATAGGCGGCTTTGTGCCTATGGGTATTTGCGTCCAGAACATACCAGATGTTGAAGGGCACGCGTGCAGAAACAAGACTCCTGATGCTTATTACTCTGACTGCAGCTTATGTTATGGTGGAGCGGAGTGCGACGCGAACATCACAGACGGTTATTACAACAACACAGGGCCTGACTACGGCATCTGCGCAGGCAGCATTAACCAATGCTTAGTCGGGCCGACATGCCAATACATCAATGCAAGTTGGAGGTATGTTAATAATTACAGCAATAGTTGCGATGAATGCACTTTACACCAAAAATGGGTTGCAACTCCTTATGACTCAGACGGTGGTTACCCTTTCACTCCCAACGGGATTTGCATAGGAAATAAAACTGATACTGTAGGAGAAGCATGCTTTAATATTTTATCACTACCATCAATAGAACCTGACTGTTCTTACTGTGAGATGGGCAGCATCTGCGACCCAGACATAACAGACGGCTACTTCAACTTCTCTCTATTCCCTGACACTCAAGAATATATTGGGATATGCGTTGATGCCGGCGCTGGCTTAAAAGACTGCTTTAGAGGACCCACATGCAACAACACGGAAGACTCCTCAATAATGAAGAACTGCAACTGCACAGACATAGGCAATAATTCGCAGATCGACCCGTTTGATGGGAACGGTGGTACTTGGCCGTTTAGGCCTACAGGAATATGCCTTGCAGGTACAAATTACAGCGACGTAATTCTCGTGAATGACTCTGTAGGCTCAACCGGTTATTATGTTGGGTGTAACTCTTCTACTGTTGGCTGGGACTGCGACGCAAACATAAACGACGGCTACTTCAATGTAGGCGGGAAATGCGCTAATGACAACACCTGCTGCAGCTCTGACAACGTTATTAACGGAGACTGCGGGTGCTCAGCAGCAACTAATGGAATGCTGTGCGACACAGGCTTTGACGGCACATGGGATGGGTACTGCGCGTTTGACACAGCACAGCTTGACTGGACATGCCACACAACACCGCCATGGTCCTTGTGGAACAGCGACGGACTTGCAGGAGAAGAAGTTACTGGCGAGTGCAATGCAAGCTATGAGTGCTTAAGCGGGTTTGACAACACAACTAATTATGCGCAGAACGGAACCTGCCTTTCAGACCTGACATGCGACAATCTGGATCACGTTGCTTTCAACACTTCTGATTACTTGGCTAATTGCTCAGCAACAAGCTCTCTCTCAGGACACGCCTGCGATTCTGACGCAACAACCGGAAGCCATTTCTCCCAAGACGGTCTTTGCCTGTCAGACGGCTCATGCAGCAACCAAGGTTATGTTGTCATGGACTGCGACTCTGGAACGAGCAATGATTACACTGACTCAAACACGTGTGATGTGGGAATTGACATAACAACTAACATTTGCTTAAACACTACTGGCGACTCGTGCGACACTACCTTAACTGATGGTGCTTTTGGCCAGACAGGAATGTGCGCCCAAAACAGCTCTGGAGGCATAGAATGCGACACAACAGGAGGAATAGTGTTTGACACCAGCAAAGGAGCGTTCATGACTGAATGCTCACTAACAGCCAACGGCCTCGGAGGATATATGTGCGATGAAGTCCTTGACGGCGACTTCGTGCATAACGGCTACTGCGACTCAACCAATAACTGCGTGGCAGGCATTACGAGAATGGACTGTGGCGCAGGAGACACCTGCGATATAGGAGTTGACGCAGTTTACTCTGATTGCGACAGCACTTCAGGAGATGCGTGCGACAACAACTGGAATGACGGCAGCTCTTGGGCGCAGACAGGAACCTGCGCTTACAACGGAACAAGCACTGTTTGCGATGATGTTGGGGACATAGCGTTTGACAGCACAACTTATTACTCGAGCTGCGCAGCAGTCACAGGAGCCCAAAACGGCATTATGTGCGAGAACAATGCAGCCAGCGGCGGAGACTTCAACCATAACGGCTACTGCAGAAACGAAATTTGCGATGACGACGGCCAAGTAGTCGTTGACTGCGACGGAACTCCTCTAATCTTCAATGATTCAAATACCTGCGATTTGGCCACGGACAATATGATTGATAACTGCTCAACGCCAGG
>RFKI01000218.1 GCA_003694355.1 Bdellovibrio sp. | reverse complement strand
AATAATAGCTCTTTTCACAGCTCTATCTCCCTTTTAAAAAAAGAATGTGGCTCCCATTAAAATTTGGGTAACATTCTCAGTCTCTGAACGAGCCTTTGAACCAGTTCGATAACTGAGTACATCCTGGTTGTACCACCTATTCTTTAAGTCAACTCGAATAGCAAATCTCTTATGAAAAAAGAAAAACTGAGTGATATCTAAAGATAAGGCCACAGCCGATTTCCCTGTTTTTTCTATCTGAGAGTTACTGTCTACATCAGTAATATGCTCATAAGATGCCACACCAATTCCTGGAGAAAATTGCATATCAAAATAGATAATTTTTCTTCCTAAAAAGCTCATTTTGGCATAGAACGGAACCCAATTATAAGCCACCCCAATATAGCCTGATGGACGGTTATAATCTGGTCCCACACCACCTCCACTCAACTTCTCTTTAAACGTTGTCGTTGCAAGACTATCTGTTAAAAACCCTTGATTATAAATAAGCTCAACACCTTGTCTTTCAGAAAAGTAGTACCCTACAGACAGACTCCCATTCAGTCCTGAGTTAAACGCATCATTAACAATAGGCCCAGCAAGAAGTGAAACCGCCACCTTTTTAGCTTTGGTATAAGACCTGTTTTGTACCACAGAAAAGTCTGTATCTTTTGGCGCCCAATACTTTTGCTCCAAATCAGAAATATCCAATTTATCACCAGCTTTTTTCTGGTTCACAGAAGCTTTTTTAGATTTGGAAGGTCTTGAATATTTTTTCCTGCTGTACTTAGAGCTTTGAGCCCAAATTTCTTTGGGGAATAAAACACTAAAGCTAAAAAGTATTATATATATGATATTCTGAGCACGCATATTTTTCTCCTTTGGTTATGCGTTTCATAAATACATATCCTAAAACTGTTAGTTCGTACTTTTAAACAGAAAAGGATATGTTACCAGAACAGATGTTCCTCCTTTAGGGGGAGGAAATCTCCATCCTGCAATACGCCTCAGAATACATCCCTCAACCATTGAACTATTTAACGTCGATAAAGTAACTTTTTGCAAAACCACAGATCCACTGGGACCAATGGTAAATTTTACTAAAACCTTTCCATATAAATCTGGGCGAGCAGATAATTGTCTTTCATAACAGTAACGAATTTGCCCCAAATTTGACTGAATCACTCGAGCAATGACCTCTTTGTCTAGACCTCCTTGAATCTCTGTCTCTTCCTCCAGAATGCCAACAGAAGCGCCTCCAACTCCTCTACCATCAAGTTTTCCTAATCCTTTAATAGCATTTCCATTTCCAGATCCCAGCGTCCCTATACCACTGACTTTAAATGTTTTTCCTTTTAAGGAACCAAATTTTTTCCCCGCCAAACCTTTTATGGAACCTACAGCAGCTAAAGAACGTCCAAGCCCTTTCATATCAGGGTTTTTCCCCTGCCCAGCAATAAAAAGAGCTTTTTTAGAAGCTCTTTTTGAAATTTTCCCTAGAAGCCGAGTTAAACCAGATGCTTTGATTTTACTAATCACTTTAAAGGCCTGTTTGCCTTTACTAACTTTTGAAGAACTCTTTTGAGCTACAGGCGTATTTGAAGCACTTGTAGATGCATGTATTTTTTTTCTTAAAGAAGCTGCTCTCTGTCTTTTTTTACGAACGACCTTGGCGTCATAAATCATCCTTGTAAATTTATTTTTTGGAAAGTTTAACTTTAACATTTCATCTTTTGGTTTCCTGGGGGCTAACCAAATTAATCCAAAAACTATAGCTGAAAGCATTACAGCAGATAAAAATGAGGTTTTTAGATTGGGATCTTTAAAAGTTTTAATTTTATCCCAAAAAGTTTCTTTTAACTCACTGGCATAAACCAATCTCTGTTGAATCTCCACATCTTCAAGTGGAGTAATTTTCCATTTTGATATTTCAGAAGGAGGAGAAAAACAATACTCTTTATTTCCCATATAGAAAATAAAGTCTTGATCTTTTTTCAGAAGTTCGGTTCTTGTAACAAAACCACTCTTTCGAACGACAACTTGATGATAAAGCTCACCCTTCGAAAGGTCTTCAGGGCTTCCTTGAGATGTAAAAAGATCTCCCTCAACAACTTTAGGAACCACTTTTAACTCGTGACCACCAATACGGATTTTTGTTTCAGTATGGATATCAAAAGAAACAATGGGTTTTTTTTGAATCCATGTTCCTCTATCACTTCCAAGATCAGAAACTGTCCAACGCCCATCATGGAATTCAAATAAAGCATGGATTCCACTCACTCCTTCTCCCAATAAATGGAGATCGACTTCTCGAGATGAGCCCACAAGAAGAGTGGATTTTTCTTTTAGGCGATGAAAGCCCATATATTTGTTCTGATATAAATGAGTAATATGCAATTCTACGCGTTTCATTCAATTTACCTCAGATATTCAATAGAATCTTTAATGTTTTCATCAAATTGTTTTCTCACTTTATAAAGTGGGGCAAAGTCCACTCCACGTCTTTGATGTAAATAAGCTCCATCAGGGGTCCTAGCTTCTCCATCAATAGAAGTTCCTTCAAAACTCACTTTTTGAGTCTTTCTATATTTAACTTTTTTCTTTGCTTCTAGAGGAAGAGATAAAATCAAAATCAGGAAAAACAAAATAGCAAACCTCACTTT
>RFKI01000217.1 GCA_003694355.1 Bdellovibrio sp. | reverse complement strand
CCTAAATCGTCACCTATATAAAAAACTCCATTATCTTAATTAATCTCAATCCTCTGTTTTAGATATTTGATCATATAAGTTCCTTAGAGCTTTCCGTGAGCTTCCTCCCTGGAAATCGAGAAGGCAATACTTTGTGATGAACTTGACTCAATCTCTCCAAGTTTTGATGGCCATCAGCAATAAGAAGACACTCAATACCTAATTTTTGTGCCACTTCAAAATCATGATCTGTGTCTCCAACAAGAATGGTCTCCTCGGGGCGAATCCCTGAAGCCTGTATCAACTCTTGTCCTCGCTCTAATTTTCCCGCCGCCAACTTATCCAAAGCCCCATAAATATGAGTGAAATGCACATGAATTCCAAACTTTCTAACAACTTCTTCAAGATGCTCTTGGTTGGCTGCAGACAAAATAGACTGCACCCTTGTATTCCCAATCAACTCCAATGTTTCTAAAACTCCTTCAAAAAGTTCAGCATCTTCTAACCTTTGAGCATAAAGGTCATAGAACTCATTAGAAAGACTTTTAAAATCACTATAAGAAAGATCAAAGCCCACCTGTTTATAAAAGTCATAAACAGGGAAACAAAAAAGCTTCTTATACTCTGACACACTAAGGGGACGCAATTTGTAACGTCTCATAAGATTTCCTAAAACAGAAACCGTCTCTTGAACGTCATTAATTAAAGTGCCATTCCAGTCCCAGATAACGTGCTTGAAGGGTTTAACATAAGAAAATATTCTCTGAGCAATTTTTTGAGGCATTGGTGTCTCCTTAAATCTAGCATGTTAGGAACAGACAAAAAGAAAAGTCAAGAACCAACTTTTTAAGCCTTTTCAAAGGTTTTTGTCATCTTTCCCCTTCTCTAGGAGAAAGGCTTTTGAGCGACAATACGAAAAATAGGTATCGTAATAAAGGGATGCAGATCCAAAAGCTCCCCATAAACTTTTTGTAATAAACCAGGTCTTTGATATTTGTCCTGAAACTCTTTAGATAAAATATATTTCTGTTTGATAGCAAAAACCTTTTTTGCTAACTGATCAAAAAAAGGCCAATCTCCTTCACCGTGTAAGGCCTTATAGAGACCTCTGGGAAAAGTAAAATCCTCTAAATGGTCACAAATTTCCAAATGAAATCCCGCCTGCACAAAAGAGTCCACACACATAAGAGACTTTAAGCCAAAACCTGTTTGACCATGCACTCCTTCTCGAGGAGGCAGACCTATTGTTTCGATTAACTCAAAATAATCCATCACCCGCTGTTTATATTCTCCCTCTACAAGATCAAGGAGTTTTTCCTTATAATTTTTTATATCCAAATTCCAAAGACTAGGGTGATCATAAAGTTCTTTATATTCATGAGAACAAATAACTACACGGCCTCCAGGACGCAATATAGTAAATATTTGTTCAAGCATTCCATCCACATCAATAAAATGATCTTCCATTGTGGGAAATTGAAAAACCATTCTTGCCACAAAGAGATCTTTAGATTCTGGCGAAAACGCTTTTTTGATTTGAGAAGCCTCAACACCAGAAATCTGCTGAATGTCATTGCGATCTTTTAATAAAAGAGGTACATGATCTTTTTCTGGAACAGTGGCGCAAAGAGATTTGGGTTTTAGACTTTGAAGATAAATAGACAAATCTCCCAAACCACAACTAAAATCCACAACATCTTTGCCTTGAACCCAGGGTGATAATACAAAGTTTTCTTGAAGATAGTAAACAAGGTACCGAACCACCTCCCAGCGTCTTTCAGCTTCCCAACTGGTTGTCATAACGGCCTCCTTCCCACATTAAGAGATAACGCCTTTTCAAACTCAAATCTCTAATGGTCCCACTGTCGACTCTATGAGGTTTAAAATCCTTCCTGAGCGAATTTTATTTTTAATAGCCTCTATATCTTCAGAGAACACTCGATCACTTTGAGCAAAAGGAACATCTTTTTGCAGCTCTTCATGAACAGCCAGAACTGCTGCCGCCGGCTTTAGAGGCTTTAAGAAACCTAAAGCCTGGTGAGCACACAGTATTTCCATAGCCACGACATTTTCTGCATTTCGAACGATCTTCCCTAACTTTCTCGCAGCAATGGTGCCCATGCTCACATGATCTTCTTTATCAGCCGAAGTGGGAATGCTATCCACAGAAGCTGGATGAGATAAAATTTTATTTTCACTCACAAGAGAAGCTGCTGCAACCTGAACAATCATCAAGCCACTGTTCAATCCTCCCTCGGGAGCCAAGAAAGCAGGGAGCCCACTCATAGCGGGGTTAATTAATTTTTCTATACGACATTCAGAAATACTCACCATGGCACTCATTGCAATACAAAGAGCATCTAAGGCAAAAGCCACAGGTTCTCCATGGAAGTTGCCACAAGAAAGCACCTTGTCCTCATTGGCAAAGACCAAAGGATTGTCTGTACTGGAATTCGCTTCTGTCAGCAGTGTTTTTTTACTGTTCCCCAAAACATCTTTAGCTGCTCCATGCACAGCTGGAATACATCTTAGAGAATAAGCATCCTGTACACGCCCACAATCTTTATGACTCTCCCCAATTTCTGAAGTTGGTCCCAATAATTTTAACAAATTTCTAGCTGTTTTTGCCTCACCAGGGTGAGGTCGTGTTTCAAAAATAAGGGGATCAAATGCTGCTCGACTTCCTCTTAAAGCCTCCAAAGACATAGCACCCGCCAAATCGACCATCCAACTCAACCGTTGAGCTTCATAAATATTAAGAAGCCCCACTGCCGTCATCACCTGACATCCATTTATTAAAGAAAGTCCTTCTTTTGCCTTCAATTCTAATGGCTGAACCTGTTTTTGATTCAAAACCTCCATTGTTTTTTGTGGACATCCCTCTTGACTCCACACCTGTCCTTCCCCAATAAAAGCCAAGGCTAAATGAGCTAGAGGAGCAAGATCTCCACTGGCCCCCACACTTCCCTGTTGAGGAACCCAGGGAAT
>RFKI01000216.1 GCA_003694355.1 Bdellovibrio sp. | reverse complement strand
GCTCCTAATTTTGATTGTATCTCATGAATCTCATTCAAGGCTTTTAGATGAAGGGGTTTAGTTGATTTATTTGCCTGGTTGCCGCGGCGCACTTCAACACAATAGTCGAGCAGTTTTAGGAAGGCATTGCGCTTAAAAGTATCACGTTTACAATAAAACTATGTTAATTAAGCTATTTATCACAGCGATTTTTATGTTTTCTGCTTCCTGCTCATTTTTTCAGCAGGTTAAACAGCGTCGAAATATGGCTGTGGAAGAAAGACCCGTGAACTACTTTGCTCGTCCTTCTTGGACTTCTGAGCTTCGGCAGAGGATCATAGTTTTACCATTTTT
Organism: Bdellovibrio sp.; assembly: GCA_003694355.1. GTDB lineage: Bacteria > Bdellovibrionota > Bdellovibrionia > Bdellovibrionales > UBA1609 > J124. Next base: position 1,936 of record RFKI01000216.1, on the reverse strand, counting down.
ATCAAAAGATTTATTGATTTCTCAGAGAGTAAAGGAAGAGGCTAGAAAAACAGTGGTTCGAGAACTATTTCGATCTCGCCGGTTTGTTATAGTTAGAAACTCTGACTTTCCCGTTCCTCTTTCCCAATTTTTAAATGAAAAAAATGAATATAACATTAAGAAGCTTTCAAAGTTGGCGGCCAATATGGGGGTGGCAGCTCTTATAGAAGGTAAAATTTTAAATGTGGTTGTAAAAAAAGTCGGGGATGAGATTGGAGTTTTTCGAAAAATTAGGGCAGTGACTGAAGTGAATGTTCAAGTCCGTGCCATAGCAACTCGAAATGGAAAGGAAATTCTAAGAACACAAAGGAAAGCCAGTGTAGAGGCAGAAACAACAAAGGTGATGCAGTCACCTTATAGAGATCAAGCTCTAAAAGAAGACCCTCGACTTATTCGTTTAGCTGTGCAAAAGGCTTTTCGTGGCGTCATTTTACATCTAGTGAAGTCCATTCAGAAGCTAGATTGGGAAGGGCGTGTGGCCATGGTGTCAGGAGAAAAGATTTATATTAATGCTGGACGACTTTCAGGTATTCAAATTGGAGATATTTTAAAAGTGACGGAAGAGGGGAAGGAGGTTTATGACCCTGAGACAGGGCGTTTTCTGGGACGGGCTCCTGGTCGTTTAAAGGGAACTATAGAGATTATCAGTTATTTTGGTAAGGATGGGGCTATTGGAGTTGTGCACTCGGGGTCTGGATTTAAAGAGAATGACCGTGTTGAGCTCTACTAAAACTGCTCGACTATCGTGTTGAAAAATCTTGTAACAAAAACAACCTTGTTCACAAGACGATCAAAAACCCAATAATATCAGATGGTTAATATATGATCTTTATTTAATCCTCGGAGCTCTTAGAAAGCCATCCCATTATTGAAAAAAATACCCAGCTTTTTACATGAAAAAGAAGGCCTTTTCTGGACTTTTGTGCAACGCATTTCAACACGATAGTCGAGCAGTTCTTAGTCAATTAGCTTAGGGCGCTCCAAAAGCTGCTTTAAAGCTTCCGTTTGTTCTTTTATAGACTCAAACCCTCGCCCTTCTCCCATCTTATTGGAAAGATAAATAATTCGACGAAAATAAGGGTCTAACACATGGGAACTCCATCGATGATAAGAAATAAAATAATCAGCCTCATGCTGTGCTGCTGGAAGATGACCTGTTATCCAAGAATTTCCTTCAATAATATGAAAAAACATTTTAGCCCGATTTTGAAGATTCTGAGATTCAAAATTCTCAAAGATAACTTTTAATTGTTGTTCCAGATCTTTTTTCATTGCCTTTAGAATATGAAGAGGAAAATCAGATGCCACGGCCTTTTCATAAACTGATTCAGAGAAAAAATAGTGCCTTAGTTTTGATTCCAAACGTTGGAAATCCTTTAGCCAGCTTTCCCAAAAGAATTGGTACTGCAAAGGTACCTGAGGCTGACTGAGTTTCATATAAAATGAGATCCTTGTATAATTGGCAATATAGTCATAGGGATCTTTTATAGGAGACACAATAGTTTGTATTTGTGTTTCGAGAGGTGAAGGATCTTCTTTCAAGGTGCTTTGGCAATCTGAAGAGCTTCCCAGAGCTCCTGTTGCAACAAACATCAAGCAGATAAAACAAATAGAGTAAAACGTCTTCAATTTAGCCTCCTTTTTTGTCTGTCTGGGTCACCCTATTATATGAAAAATTAAAAAAGTTTGTTAAAATTTCAGAAATTTTGAAATTTTTATATGGATGTATAATGACTCGACGACCGTTCTAGAAGACCGGGAAACAATGGGCTTAATCCTGCGAATACCTAAAAAAACTAAAACTGCTCGACTATCGTGTTGAAAAATCTTGTAACAAAAACAACCTTGCTCACAAGACGATCAAAAACCCAATAATATCAGATAGTTAATATATGAT
>RFKI01000004.1 GCA_003694355.1 Bdellovibrio sp. | reverse complement strand
CTTGGCCTTTATTAGAAAAATATCAAAAAAAATTGAGAAAAACTCCTCAGCTTTTTGGGGAAATTATTCTTGAAACCTATGGCAAGTACAAAAATAAAAAGCGGGCTTTGGCTTTTTTAAAAGAGAGAAGAGTTAGAGCTTCGGACAAAGGGCGTTTGTTGCAACAAGTTTTGTTAGCAGAAGATCTGCAATCCCTCCATTCAAAAGTTCGAAAGGCCAAACTGTTCACTCAGAGTGCTTACCTTTTGAGAAAAAGTCTTCGTAAAAAGTTAGGGCTGTTGTCTCAGATGGAGGAGTTTGCAAACAAGGCTATTTTTCAAAAAGACTTGCTTTTGCAGGCAGCCAGCCTGGATCTTCTCGGGGAAGAATACATGAAGCTTTATGATCAATTAGTAGAGATTCCTGCACCTCGAAGTTTGTCAGCTTCTCAGAGAAAAGTTTATAGAAAAAAATACCTTCAGGAAATTGCCATTTACAAAAAGAAAGCGGCTGCTTTTGATCGCAAGGCCATGGCTCTTTGGGATAAGGACTCAGAGATTCAAGCTTACCTTAATTTAATCAAAGCATTAAATCCTGTCAGCCGTCGTGCTTTTGTAAGAGAGTTTCAATTTTTTGCCACCATAGCTCCCAGAGGGGTGAAGCGTCTCTTTAAAAACACTCTGAATGACCTAAGAAAAAAACCACGTTTGGAAGAAGTTCAAAAAGCGTGGGCGCTTCTTAGGAAACAACCTTTTGAGTTGGACTATATTAAAAGAGCAAAGGCCTTAGAACAGGCTCGTGGTGAAGAAACCAAAGTGGCTTACTTAAATATGAGGATGCTGTTGGTAAAACCTCATCAGGGAGGGCGAAGATGAAAACAGCTTTTCTGATTCTTTGTTTCAGTGTTTTAAGTATTGGGCTTATAAGTCCCTCCTGGGCTCGCCAGAAGTCGTCTTCTTTAAGCACAGATGTCCGTTTTAATGGTGTAGATGTACTAGGGAAAGCGCCTTCTGCTGGAAATGCTGTGGTTCAGGTGGAGAATGAGAAGTTATTAGACAACTTATTGAAAGAAAAATCTCATTTTAGAGATCGGGTGAAGAAAATGTTATCTATGGAAGAGGGAAGTCAAAAATGAAAAACGGTTATCTTGTTTTAAAAAATGCCGATCAGGAAGTGGTTCGAGTCTTTCAATGGCAAGCGAGAGGAGCTCAATACTTAATTTATAGAAAAGATTCTCATCGCTTGGAGTTCCACAGTGATTTAAAAGACCTGGACTCTAGAACTTATGAGGTTTTGGGCAGGTACTCTCTTTCAGAAATCAAAAAGCACCCTGTTAAGGGAAACGGTTGGACCATTTGTTGGGAAAAACAAATTACCAAGGTGACAGAGTCTGTTCCTTTAGAGGTGGAAGGGCTTGAGGAGAAGCAGCAATTTAAAAACCTTCTTAAATACACCGCTCTTGCACACATCGTTCCCGTATTCGTTCTACTTCTAACTTCTTTTGTTGTGCATCAGTTTTTCCAAAAAGAAGAAAAAGCGTATGTGGTTAAAGTGATTCGACAAAAGACTCTCAAAAAGAGAGCTCTTTCGAGGCCTCGTCCTCAAACTGTTTCTGTTTCACGTAAAAAAATTAAAAGAAAACGCCGCAAAAGAGTGGTCAAGAGGAAAGTGGTGTCTCACAAGCCCAAAAGAAAAAGGGTGATAACTCGTCGTCGTTTTCGAAAGGCCCCTCGTCATGTTGTGTCTCAAAGGGTGACTTCTCGACGGGTTAACATTCAGAACCTGGGTGTGCTTGGAGCTTTAAAGGGAGTTCGCTCTGGGAAGAGTCGCAGTCAAGGCGTGTTGTTGAACAAGGCGGGACGAGGTGCCGGTTGGGCTCGAGGCAAAGGAGCTACAACTTCCTTTTCTCGAGTGGTTGAAGGAAAAGGTTTATTGAGTGCTTCTGTGGGGCGAGGGCGAGCTATTCAGGTTCGAGGCTCAGGTGTCTCAAAAGGAATGGCTGGTGCGGCTTCAGGATATGGAAAAACCCGTTTGAAGGGAGGAAGTCGAGGATGGAGTGTTTCTCTGGAAGAGGAGGCTTTGGTTCAAGGCGGTTTGGATCGTGATCAAATTGATGCTGTTGTTCGAAAAAATATCAATCAAATTCGTTACTGTTATGAAAAAGGATTACAAACGAACACGCATCTTAATGGGCGAGTGGCTGTGCGTTTTATTATTAACCCTCAGGGTCGCGTAAAGACAGCTCGCGTGTCTTATAGCAGCTTGCGTTTTCCTCAAGTCGAACGCTGTATTTTATCCAAACTCAGAAAGTGGACATTTCCTAAACCGTATGGTGGCGTGAATGTTCGGGTGACCTATCCTTTTCTACTCAAGAAATGGCAGACTGTGGCTAGAGGTGAGTTATGAAAAAGAGAATTTTATTTAGCTTGTTCATCTTGGGAATATTGGGCTGTGACCGCACGAAAGTTCCTACAAATGTAGGGAAAAATTATGTGCCTGTGTACTCCCGATCCATAGAGTATTATGAGTATTTGCCTGAAGATCTTGTGCACTATGATGGGCCAACGGACCTGATTTTTCATGTGAATCAGAAAAACAGTTTTTCTTTCTCTGTTTCTACAAAACTACAAGGCGTTTCATCTTTGAAAGTGTTTCTTCAGGAAGCGCCTTCATGGGTGACATTAGACTTTCAAAAAGGGCAGTGGGTGTTAGTGGGAACGGCACCTGCTGGAAGTTTGAATAAGAGGTTTTCCATTCAAATGGGTTTACGCAGTGAAAGTGGTGATGTGGGATTAGATGATATTTTAACCAATTATCCAATTTTTTTAAACGTGATAGTGAGGAACTAAAATGGAGAAAACGATGATGAAGTTTTTATTTTTAATTTTAACTTTAAGTTGGAGTTGTATGGGCTTTTCTAAAAGCCTTGTGGATGATTTGGAAGGCCTTGGAGCCAATAAAGAAATTCTAAAGCGAGCGCGAGCTCTCAGTCCACATCGGCGGGTGCGAGTGGTTCAAAACCGCAGTGTGGATAGAAATCTTCGTTTTGAGTTTTCTGTGAACTATGGCGCCATTGCTGGAGGTGACCCTTATCTGGAAACCTCATCTTTAGGAGGCCAACTGGAGTTTCACATCAATCCACATTGGTCTGTGGGCATGAGATATTATGATTACTCCAATGCTTTAAGTGCAGAAGGAAAACGCGTTTTTGATTATGCGGCTCAAAACGCGTTGGTGGACCCCAATGTAACGGTTCCTGAGCTGGACAGCCCTTTTAACTCGCTTTTTGGGACGATCACTTGGTATCCCATTTATGGAAAAATGAACCTTTTTGATAAAGGCATTTCGCAGTTCGATCTTTATTTAATGGCAGGGTATGGAAAAACGGAAACGGAGAAGGGTTTATCAAATTCTCTTTTAGCGGGTGGAGGGGTAGGACTCTGGCTCACTCAGCATATGGCCTCTCGTTTGGAAGTGAGATATCAAAACTATGAAGATCATGTGGGTGAAGGACGAAGCATTGACTGGGTAACCTTTACTGTTTCTTTGGGAGTGCTTTTATGAGAAAAGCGGTTGTGATTTTATTGGGTCTGATATTCTTGGGTCCTCATAAGGGACAAGCCATTGGTTCTAAAGTGTGGCGCCAGTGGATTCATCAGGCCTCTCAAATGTCCAATCCGAAACAACGGGATCAAGCGCTTTGGCGTTTAGGATTGAAAGGGATTCTTTATCAGAGAAACAAAGATGCGGAAAGAATTTTAAAATTCCTTTTGAAGTCACCCTTTTTGTCTCAGGATGAGGTGCATTTAAATTTAGGACGCCTTTATTATCAGGAAAGGCGTTTTAAAAAGGCCATCCAGGAATATCAAAAAGTTCCCTTGCTTTCAGAGTTTTGGTTAGAAGCCAAAGAAGAAATGGCCTGGGCATATCTAAAAATTGGAAAGCCAGATAGGGCGCTTTCTCAACTGGAAACCCTTTTGACACCCTATTTTAGCAGCCTGGTCCAACCAGAAGCTTATTATTTGGCCAGTTTGATTCACCTAAAAACCTGTAACTATGAGGGCGTTTTTAAAGTGAGTGCCCAGTTTAAAAAAGCCTATAAAAAGCGAATTCGGCATCTGGAACAAATCAGAAGAGGAGAACTTTCTAAAACTCAGAAAGATTTAATTTTTAAAAACTCCTCCTTTAATTTTGAAACAGTGGGGGCCCAAGCCTATGAGCTCCCTTCGCTCTTTTATAAAGACACGTTGTTTTTGAAATCTTTAAGACAGTTTCACAAAAACCCTTCAGTTCATAAAGTTCAGAAAGTTATTCAACGCCTTCAGGCTTTGGCTCAACGAGACTTGAAGGCCATCAAAGACACCATTCACCTGTTGCAAGTGGTGGAAGCTGAAGTGATTCAGCGTTTGTATGGTGGTCCGAAGGCTGTTATGCAGGCAACAAGGGGTCCTCAGCCTCGAAAAGGTCAGCTTGTTTTTCCGGTGGACCCCAAAGAAGTCTGGATTGATGAACTGGATAGTTATCAAGTAAACACATCTTCTTGTCCTTATTATAAAAAGGTAGGTCGGTTATGAATAAAGCATATTTAATAATGGGTGTTCTTTTTATGGCTCTGGTTGGTTGTAAGCCAGCATCCAGAAGCCTCATGCCTCCTCCAGAAAAAACGCAACGTTTGAATAAGGCCAGTGCCACGCCCTTATTGAAAGAGCTTCGTCCGCAGCTGGATGTGGTATTTGTTTTGGATAACTCAAGAAGTATGGAAGGAGAAATTCACTCTCTTCAAGAAAACATTCAAAAATTCATTAAGGGCTTAGAGGGACAAAAGGGGCTTGTGG
>RFKI01000215.1 GCA_003694355.1 Bdellovibrio sp. | reverse complement strand
TCTCCTATTGTGTATGCAACATCTCTTGGGTTTGGCTTCCCACCTTCCTTTATCCCCTTGGCTCTCCTTATATAGTGTATGTGATGTCCTTCTATCCCTCCTCTCACATCTAACTTCTCAAGCAGAGATATGTCTTCCTCGCTCAGACCTAATTTTTTCAATAGCTTGCTGTCCTCCAATATCGCAAGTCCCCACTCTATATGTCCCATTTTAGTTGAGGCAGTAAGTGTTCCTCTGTTCACAACTTGTCCTATATTATTAAATATGTGCTCTTCTGCACCAAAATGGACTGTTGCTGCTATGTTTTGTTTTCCTATGTCGTGCAAGAGAGCCCTAACATATTTTGTGGGGTTAGCACCTCCTGAGAGGAGCGCCACCCTATAGGAGTGTAGGAAACCTCCAAGGCCCTCATAGCGCATAAGCATATTCGTAAGTATGTGCGCCCCTTCTTTACTAAAGCCGAATGCCTTAAGAGCGTATATCGTGAGGAGGTAGGATTCCCTGAGCATCCTGTTCTCTTTGTTTAGGAGGAGCCTTGTGAGGATTTTTCCATTAAATCTTATTCCCTTCTTCCATATCTCCCGGCTCCTTGCCATAGTCTCTTCTATATTTTCTCCTTGCAACTCCTTCTTATCTAACCACATCTCCACTCTCTTAGCTATCTCGTCCAATTTTCTTTCAGAGGCAGAAGCAATTTTATTCTCTATCTCTTCCAGCATTTCTTTTGTTAGGTAATTGCTTTCCAATCCTCTAACTTCATTACTGCCCGCTTCAGCTAGCAAGCCTTTTGGAAATAACCTCTCAACGGCATGTGTAGAACTACTGTATATCGGCAAGAAATCAAGAGGCATAAGTGCGATGCCAAGTGCCCAAACAACGCCGGGCACTTTTTTGAACTTGCTCTGTATGGCAATGTCTACTATGCCCGGCATCGCCAACCCTTTCAATAGGGCAAGCACCTCATTCTCGCTATACTTCTCTTTTAACTCCTCATTATGTCTGAACTTTGAATAAACTCCATAAACCAATGAAGCACTTGTGATGTAACCCATTTTCTGAGCAATCTTCTCGCTATTCTCTAATTGAATGTTTTCCAAGAACTTTTCTGTTGCATCTAG
>RFKI01000024.1 GCA_003694355.1 Bdellovibrio sp. | reverse complement strand
TCCTTCCCCTTCTCCAGCGATGGCAGCAACTTCTGAAGATGAAGGGTTCTTAGGGCTTGGTTTGAGTCAGGAAATGGAAATGGCCATTCTTGCAGGTGCTGTTTTGGCCATAGTCGGACTTCTTGTTCTGATCCGGATTCGTAAGAGTCGCGCTCAGAAAAATATGGATTTTCATACCGCAACTCACACTCATATTGAGTAAAATATGTCAACATGAGGTTTTATTCAAAAAGCCACCGTTTTGGGTGGCTTTTTTATAGCTTTTGAAGAATGGTGTTAAGAATAGATTTTTTATTATCTCTGGAATTTTCTATAAAGTACATGAGGTCATCAACAATTTGAATGTCTCGGTTATTGAAGGGCTTAAAATGAAGTCCGCATCCTTCAGGGTTTTTCCATATGACAGTGGCTTGAAGAACCCTTTCTCTTCCTTCAATATTTAGTCGGACTAAGACTTTATCTTCTGGTTGTAGCTCTTCGGGATCTTGTAAAGAGAGGAAGGCTCCAGTTAAGCTAATATTTTTTAAAACCCCTTTATTTTCCTTTCTACTATAGCTACGCCGGTATTGAACTTCAAACTTTAAAGGCAATCTTCTGGCCGGAGTGCTTAAGTTTGTGTTCATGTTTCCTCCTTCACTTTAGGCTTATCGTCAAATTGTCAGGAGATTTAAGGGGCTTTTGCAAAAATTATGGTCAAAAAATGTTTTAGAATGGGAAAAATAAAAAAGTGTATCTTATTGATTCAATTCATGAAATTCTATGAGGACAAAAAAGTAAGTTTATTTGACAAACAAGGAAGAAAGAGATAACATAAATTAACTTCTAATTGATCTATAAGAAAAAGTAATAATCTAAAACAAGAATTAACCTAAAAAATTGCAAGCTAAAGGAAGGTTTTTCTTAACAAGAGTCTTCGAAAATCTAAAATTCTAAACGGATTACAATAATAACAAGGGTTTCCTATGAAAGAAGAAGTGATTGAAGAAAAGGAAGTGTCTTCTGAAGAGGCTCAATCTTCAAAAGAGAGCTCTCAAAAAGAAGAAAAAGAGCAACAGCAGAAAGCAAAATCAAGCAATAATGGGTACAGGAAGTCTTCACGAAGAAATAATAGTGGGGGACGTCGAAATAATCGTAAGAATAGTAATTCAAGAAATTATAAAAACAGTAATCGCTACCAACAACAAAATCAGCAACAAGATGTGGAATTATCAGATAATGAAGCTGGCATATCTACATCTTCTGAAGATGTAGATTTAAGTGATGTTGTTTCAACAGAGGAAGAAAAAAAGGCTCTTTCTTCTAAGGAATTAAAAACTTTAAACATTAAGGATTTAACAGCCTTAGCAGAAAAGTTGAAAATTGAGAATGCTGCAGGTATGCGGCGTCAAGATATGGTTTTTGAGGTTTTGAAAAGAGCAGCCTTACTGGGTGAAGACATTTTTGGTTATGGAGTTTTGGAAATTTTGCCCGATGGATATGGGTTTTTAAGGTCTCCAGATTATAACTACCTTCCTGGCCCTGATGATATTTATGTCAGCCCCTCTCAAATTAGAAGGTTTGGTCTAAGAACGGGGGATACGGTCAGTGGTACTGTTCGGCCGCCGAGAGATAATGAGAGGTATTTTGCCTTATTGAAGGTGGATTATCTGAATTTAGAACCACCAGAAAAATCAAAGAACAAGATTTTATTTGATAACTTAACACCTCTTTACCCTCAAGAGAGAATTAAATTGGAATATGATCCTTCAGAATACACCACTCGTGTTGTGGATCTCATGGCTCCTTTAGGAAAGGGGCAACGTGCTCTTATTGTGGCTCCACCGCGAACAGGAAAAACAGTGCTTCTCCAGAATATCGCCAATGCCATTTCTGAAAATCATCCAGAAATGAAATTGATTGTTCTTCTAATAGATGAGCGTCCAGAAGAAGTGACAGATATGGCTAGAAACGTAAAAGGAGAAGTGGTGAGCTCAACTTTTGATGAACCTCCAACCCGACACGTTCAAGTGGCTGAAATGGTTATTGAGAAAGCCAAGCGACTTGTGGAACACAAGCATGATGTGGTGATTTTGTTAGATTCAATCACTCGACTAGCAAGAGCTTATAATACCGTTGTTCCCCCTTCAGGAAAAATTTTATCTGGTGGAGTGGATTCAAATGCTCTTCATAAACCAAAAAGGTTTTTTGGTGCTGCCAGGAATATAGAAGAAGGGGGGAGCTTAACCATTATTGCTACGGCTCTTATAGATACGGGCTCTCGAATGGACGAAGTGATTTTTGAGGAGTTTAAAGGCACAGGAAATGCTGAAATCCATTTGGATAGAAAGCTGATGGAAAAGAGAATCTTTCCTTGTATGGATATTAATAAATCAGGAACTCGCAAAGAAGATCTTCTTGTGGAGAAGAGCACTTTGAATCGTTTGTGGATTTTAAGAAAAGTTTTAGCGCCGATGAATGTTGTGGATAGCATGGAGTTTTTACTAGATAAGTTGCAAAATTGTAAGACAAACGAAGACTTTCTTAAGAGCATGTCTAATTAAATATCAGCTCGTTAGAGTCTTAAGAGTGTTTAAATGTTTGATAAGCTGGATGAAGTTGAAAAAAAGTATGAGTATGTCAAGCAAAAGATACAAGACCCACAAGTTATCAATGATCAGAGTCAGTATCAAAAGCTCATGAAGGAATATTCTGATCTAGAGAAAGTGGTGATCCCTTATAGAGAATATAAAAAAGTTGAGGAAGAAATACGTTCTCATATGGAAATGTTGACCTCAGAAAAAGATGAAGAGTTGAGAAGACTCATAAAAGAGGAGTTACCTTTATTGAAATCAAAAAAGGAAGACCTGGAAAAACAATTAAAAATCTTGCTTTTACCTAAAAATCCCAATGATGAGAAAAACATTATTTTGGAGATTCGGGCAGGGGCAGGAGGAGATGAGGCCAGTCTTTTTTCTGAAGAATTATTTAGGGCTTATTCTTCATTTGCTGCTAAAAAGGGGTGGAAGGTTCAAATCTTGTCCATCTCTCCTGGAAATGTGGGGGGCTTTAAAGAAGTTATAGCCAGTATTTCTGGTGATAGGGTTTATAGTATTCTTAAACATGAACAAGGTGTGCACCGAGTTCAGCGTGTTCCGAAAACGGAGTCTCAGGGGAGAGTGCATACTTCCACAGTAACCGTTGCTGTTCTACCTGAAGCTGAAGAAATTGATGTACAAATCGATCCTAAGGATTTGAGAATCGATGTTTATCGATCCAGTGGACATGGAGGACAGTCCGTCAATACGACTGATTCGGCTGTGAGGGTGACCCATATTCCCACAGGACTCGTGGTTACCTGTCAGGATGGCAAGTCACAATTGAGCAATAAGCAACAAGCCTTAAAAGTTTTGTATTCAAGGCTTCTTGCCTTGGAAGAAGAAAAAGCAAGAAAAGAGGCGTCTGAAACAAGACTTGCTCAAATAGGAACAGGGGATCGATCTGAAAGGATCAGGACTTATAATTTTCCTCAGTCAAGAGTGACAGACCATAGGATCGGTTTTACCACGCAAAAATTATCAAATATTATGAATGGAGATATGGAAGAGGTTATAGATCCTCTC
>RFKI01000214.1 GCA_003694355.1 Bdellovibrio sp. | reverse complement strand
GTATTTAGCATCATTGGATCTTTTCAGCGAGCGCCTTTTATTTTCCTCTCCTTGGGTATGTATTTTTTTCTTTAAATTGAAAAAAACACATGATTCACTTTTTCTCTAAAGGGGGACATTTCATGTTCATACAAAAAATAAGGAGGGGGATATGAGAGCAAGCAAAAGGATCATTGCTTCTTTATTGGGGCTTCTATTGGGAACAGCCCTTTCAGCAGGAGAGAAGTTATATTTACAGTCGGGGGAAGTGACTTTAACCGAAGGGAATGCAGGTCGAAGTTCATTGGCTCAAACTCTTGGAGGGGTGAATGAAGAGGTTTCTCTGAAAACTCAATTTTTCATTGTTCAGTTTAAAAACCGAATCACTTATCAGGATCAGAAATTCTTAAAAGAAAATGGTGTTGAGATTTTTAGGTATCTCCCAGCAGATGCTTTGATTGTGAAAGCTCCTCGACAACTGTTGAAGACTTTGAAAATGCTGAACCCCTCTTTGCGCACGTTTGTTCCTTATTTCCCTCGCTGGAGAATGAGCTCTCAGCTTTTTAAATCCCCTTATAAAAAAGTTCTTGTTCGTTTCTTTTCTGAGAAAAAAGCAAAAAAAGCTTTAAATACTTTGGAAAGTTTTGGGCAAGTGAAAGAGGCTTTGGGCAAGTCTGTTGTGATGGATCAGGTTGCTTTTTCTCAATTGGAGAACATTGCGGCCATAGAGTCTGTGGAGTGGGTGCAGCCTTATCAGGATCTAAAGGTTTTAGATGTAACGGCTCAGGAACTATTAAACCAATCTGAGCTTGATGAGCCAGAGGTACTGAGAGATCCCAGAAATGCCACAGGATTTGAAACAGGAACAAAAGTAATGGATTTTGAGGCGGCATGGAACGAAGGGTTTACTGGAGAAGGTCAAATTGTAGCCATGGCAGATACAGGTTTAGACAAAGGAAGTTTAGATACAGTCTTTGAAGACTTTCAAGGAGCCATTTTGGACGGCCTTGTTTTTGGAATGTTTTCCAAAAATTGGGGGGATCCCATGGGGCATGGAACTCATGTGGCTGGTTCTGTTTTGGGTCGAGGAATAGCTTCCTCTGGAATTTTTAAAGGTGGAGCTTATGGGGCTCAAATGGTGGTGGAGTCCATGTGGTCTAAAATGTTAAATAACTTAACGGTTCCTCCAGAGCTTAAGGATCTCTTTCAGCCAGCTTATGACAAAGGCGCTCGCATTCATACCAACTCTTGGGGTAAAAATAACTATGGAGGATATGATAACTTCGCTGAACAAGTGGATGAATTTATGTGGGAACATCCTGATATGCTAATTCTTTTTGCTGCAGGCAATAGTGGTGAAGACTTGGATAAAGACGGTCGTATAGATGAAGGGTCTGTGGGGTCTCCTGCAACAGCGAAAAATGCCATGGCAGTTGGAGCTTCTGAAAATTATTTGTTAGAAGGAGGCATTCAAAAAGCCCTTGGAGAGTTAAAAGGAGGTCGATCATGGAGTGTAGAACCTCTAAAAAGTGACCGTTTGTCGGACAATGCTGGGGGAATTGCCGCTTTTAGTTCCAGAGGCCCGACAGAGGATGGACGGTTAAAGCCAGATGTTGTGGCTCCTGGAACCAATATTGTCAGTGTTTGCTCTTCTGTTGAGGGAGCCAGTTCTCTTTGGGGTCATTATAATGAGGATTATTGTTATTCTGGAGGAACTTCCATGGCAACGCCTCTGGCAGCCGGGGCTGTAGCTATTTTAAGAGAAGTTCTTGTTAAAAAATATGAAAGAACAAATCCATCAGCGGCTCTTTTAAAAGCTTTAATTTTACATACGGCTGATGATCTTTATCCTGGTCAGTTTGGGGAAATTGGCAAGGAAAATGGTCAGGAAATCTTGACTCCCGGACCTAATATCGATCAGGGGTTTGGACGGGTTAACGTGGCTGGTTTTGTGGACCTGTCTCACTTGTCGCTCGTAGAGGATAATCAGGTTGGAGTGGCCACTGGAGAGGAGAAGGTCTATAACTTGCCTGTGCCCTCTCATTCGCTCACTCTGGTTTATACAGATGCTCCTGGGGCTCCTGCCGCTGAGAAGCAGTTAACAAATAATTTGGATGTGGAGGTTACTTTTGAAGACGGCTCAACAGCTCGTTTATCAGACAACGTGAATAATTTTGAGTATCTTTATAATTCTCCTAAGGCTTTTGCTTCAGTGAAAGTCATAGGTGTTCAAGTGCCTATGGGTAAAGATGGAAAACAACCGTATGCCCTTATTGTGGAATAAGGTTTGTTATTTTGAATTTTTCACCCCATAGGGGTGGCAAATTTTTTGTCACTCCTATGTAATTCTTATAGAGAAAAGTTGCTTTTCACAAAGTCATAAAAGCTAAAACTTTTCAGGCAAATAATAGAGTAAAAATGTTTGATAAGTCGTGTCAAAAATGGTATAAGCAAGTTGATTTTGAGGAGGAAAGTATGCCATCAGGACACTCATTTAAGGCAGGGGACCATGCTGTTTATCCCGGTTATGGTGTTGGAAAAATTAAATCTATTGAAGTTAAGGAAATTATGGGAAGCAAGCATTCCTTTTATAACTTTGAGGTTCAAGGATCAGGAACAAAAATCATGATTCCTCAAAGCAAGGTGAACTCTGTGGGGCTGCGCCCTATTATCTCCAAAAAAGAAGCCAATGAAGTGATTGATATCTTAAAAGAGAAGAATGTTAAAATAGACCAGCAAACATGGAACCGGCGTTATAGAGAGTACCTGGAGAAAATAAAAACAGGATCAGTTTATGAAATTGCAAGAGTTCTCCGGGATCTTTACCTCTTAAAGGTGGATAAAGAATTAAGCTTTGGTGAAAAGCGAATGCTTAATACAGCTCGCTCTCTTTTGCTCAAAGAACTTGTTTTGGCTAAAGGAGATGAGGAGCTTAAAAAAGAAAAAGAAGTGGCTGCTATTTTTGAACTATAAAAGACTATAGGCGAAGGGCTTTTCTTCGAGAAAGATTGAACTCCAGAAAAAATTAGGCGATACTCCTCTCAAAAAGAGGTTGTGTATGGGAACATCTGTACGTGTGCGTTTTGCACCAAGTCCAACAGGGTATCTTCATGTGGGCGGCGCTCGGACGGCTCTTTACTGTTATCTTCATGCCAAAAAAAATAACGGTCAGTTTATTTTAAGAATTGAGGACACAGATACAGAGAGAAGCACGGAAGAGAGCCTGAAAATGCAAATTCAGGATTTGTTATGGCTTGGGCTCAGGTGGGATGAAGGACCTGATCCAAAAACTTTGGAAGATCAAGGGAGCTATGGACCTTATCGACAAAGTCAAAGGCTGGATATTTATAAGAAATATGCTCAAAAGCTTCTGGAAGAGGGAAAAGCTTATTATTGTTTTTTAACTGACGAGGAGCTTGAGGAACAGAGAGCTGCTGCAAAGGCTGCCAATCGCCCTTTTCGTGTGGAGAGCCCTTTTCGTGACTGGCCTTTGGAAAAAGCCTTAAAAGAGGTTGAGAGTGGTAGGGCTGCCGTGGTGCGATTTAAGGTTCCTTTACAAAATAAGGACTATGTTTTTCAGGATATTGTTCGGGGAGAAGTGCGCCTACCCTCCCATATGATTGGTGATTTTGTTCTTTTAAGATCTAATGGAATGCCCGTTTATAACTTTTGTTGTGCTATTGATGATGCTCTTATGAAAATAACACATGTTT
>RFKI01000213.1 GCA_003694355.1 Bdellovibrio sp. | reverse complement strand
GGTTAGTATTATTTCTTCACCTTTTTACTCTTTTATGACTGAAAAAATTTTGATGTATCGAAAAGTTATCAGAGAAACTCCTTTTCAGTTTGAAGAATTTCTAAGGTTATCTTTTAGGATGCTCAAAGTAGCTATCTGGAAAATATTGATTTTTGGTCTTTTAGGAGTTGTTATCTTCATTTTTTCTTTTATTCCTGTTCTTAATTTGGTTTCTTTAGCTCTGTCCTATTTTTTAATGGCCATTGATAGTATGGATTACTCATGGGAAGTAAAGGGCATGGAGTTCTCTGAAAGAGTCCAGGATATTTTTGTAAATAAAAGTTTTCTGTTTGGGGTGTCTTTGGCGATTGCTTTTGTAAGTTTGGTTCCTGCTTTACCTTTGGTATTGATGCCTTTGGCTATTGCGGGCTGCGCTGAATATTTTTCGCATTCTGATCATACCTTAAGCAAAGGAACTTGTTATGGAAAGTCATGAATGGTTGCATAAAAAGATTTTAAGAAATTTAAATAAAATTGAAGATTGGTTTTCTCAAAAGCAAAAAGGTTCTTTCTTTCCTTTTTATTCCAGTTTTGATTTGAGAGATGCTTTTTATAAAGTCGCTCCAGTGGATGCCAATCTATTTCCTGCTGGATTTAATAATATCTGTTCTACAGATAAAGAAAGTGCCGTGGAGCTTGCAAGTAATTATTTGTCTCAATATCCTTCTTGCAAGAAAATTCTCCTTCTCACTGAAGAGCATACTAAAAATTTATATTACTGGGATAATGTTGGAGCGATATATGATATTTTAACAGCCAGTGGAATCACCGTGTACCTCTCTTGGCCTCAAAACCTGGATAAGACTTTTGTTGTAAAAAGTGCAAGTGGAAGAAGTTTTCAAGTAGAGCCGTTTGAGTTAAGAGGGGCAGAAATTTATGTTCAGGGAGAGCGCATAGATCTTGTTGTGAGTAACAATGATTTTTCTGAAAAGGTTGATTTTTGGTTTCAGGAAATCTCTACTCCCATTAACCCTCCCATTTCTTTTGGATGGTTTCAGAGAAAAAAAAATATTTTTTTTGAAAAATATAATTGTTTGGCTGAAGAATTTTGCCAGCTTTTAGACATAGATCCTTGGCATTTGAGCATTCGAACCAGTGTATTTGAAAACTTTGATATTGCTGATGAAAACAGTGTGGATCGATTAGCGGAATTTGTTGAAAATGAAATTAAAATTTTAAAGGAACAGCAGCGTAACAATTCAGACGAACCTTTTGTGTTTATAAAGAACATATCAGGAACTTATGGTCTAGGTGTTCTTCAGGCTTTTTCTGGAGAAGAAGTGAAAAACTGGAACTACAAGGCCAAGAAAAAAATGAAAGCTTCAAAAGGGGGCAAACAAATTAGACACCTTATTATCCAGGAAGGCATTCCTTCGGCTCTTAAGACAGATGTTAATGAGGTGGCAGAGCCTGTGCTTTATCTGATAGGCAAGGAATTAGCAGGAGGATTTTTGAGAGCGCATAAGAAAAAGGGGCCAACTGAAAACTTAAATAGTCCGGGTGCGGTTTATAAAAAGCTTTGTCTTTCTGATTTGAAGGTGAATGTTGAAGGACTTCCTATGGAAAATATCTATGGGTGGGTTTCCAGATTAGGTGTTTTGGCTTTATCTTTGGAGATATCTTCCTTTCCAAAAAGTTGCATTAGTGAATTTTAAAAGACAACTTTTCCTGGCGGCTGAGAAAGTCCTTAGAGCTAGGTCCTACTTCAATGGGGGGCAAGAGGTTTAACTCATCTTTGAGAGCAATTCCCATAAGAATCCATTCCTTTGGAAGAGTAGATCCTAATTGCGAGAATTTGATTTCTAGTTGAGAGTCTACAAGGTATGTAATGTACTCAGAAGGAAGATTTTCCATGCGTTGAATTTGTTTAAAGGCACTTTTAGGAATGGAGAAGGTCACAAGCCAATTGTTTTGTAAAAGGGCGGGTCCTGGCGGGCAGGGGCCTGTTACTGTCAGAGTTGAGGGCTGACCATTTACAGACATTCCTTTCCCATAAAAAAGAAGTTGAATGATTTTATATTTTTCACAAACGGGGACTGGAAGATTGCTATTTGAATCTTTAATGGCAAATAAACCAACTTGAATTCTATAAGAAGATTTGTCCTCTAAGATGATGGTTTTTTCAGTGAGACGTTTTTGAGCGTATACCACCATGGTTTGTCCATTCAAGTTGGCCAAATTGGTGTGCGGTTCATAAGAAGAAGGGGTTCGTTCTTGTGTGTTCCAGGCAAAGAGAGCATAAATTTTTCCATTCCAGGAGGTCTTAATAACGAGAGTGCCTAGATAAAGAGATATAATATAAATAAAAAGTCCTTTTAATAAAGGATGCATAACTTCTCCTTCTCAGTGAAATAT
>RFKI01000212.1 GCA_003694355.1 Bdellovibrio sp. | reverse complement strand
TATCTGATGTTTTTTTGCAACTGGTCTGTCTTCTATAATTTTTGAAAAATCTGGTTCTAAAGAGATTTGAAATCTAAGAGGGCTCGAAGATGCCGTTTTCCACAAGAAACGAACCTTTTTATTGCCCTCGGAAAGCACCTTCTTTTCAGCCCTTTCGGGACGAAGATAGCTAACCGAAAAAGATGATTTTTTCACATTCAAGGACGTGTCTATTTCCAGAAGTTGTTGGGGAAGAATTTTTTCCTTTTTTCCATTCACAGAAAGTTCAGCAGCCCCCATAGGGGATATGACATGAACCTTTCCTTCTGTGGATTTTTTAACTTGAATCACAGAATTTTTCTTCATGCTCCTGACTTTTGTAATGTGATTGTTTACTTTTAAAGTGACAGGTTTTTTCTTGGATAATTTCAGTTCAACAGATCCTAACTGAAGATCTAAGGCCAATTCTTTTTGATTTTTATCCAAAACAACAAGGCTATTCGGCTCTAAATGTAAAAAGTTTCCTCCCTCAAGCTCCAGACTGGCTTCGGAGTCTTTTCCGGTAAAGATACTATCCCCATTATAGAGAACCTCTTTTTGATTTGCACTTAACCAGGTTAAACTGCTGCTTTGCCTTCGCCTGACATCATTATGTATTTCTTTAATTTGCCCAATTTGGGCCAATTTCTGATTTTGAGGGAAGAATATTTTCTCTATCCACTGATCCTGGATGAGAAAAACACCTAACAAGACCCCTAAAGATCCTGAAACCCAAAGCAAAATTTTGTCTGTCTGCCCCAGACTTTTGCCCAAAATGACTCTCCTTTTCATTTCTAACTCGGATTTTTCATTTTTTCTCTTTAATTTTTGTAAACACTTTCTCTATTTTTCCGAAACTCTTTACATGAATGCTTTTTTAAAAAGACTTTCTCTTAAATTTAAGCTCATGATTCTTTTGATTTTCCTAACGAGCCTTATGCTCTCTGTTTATGGGTTTCTGGCTCTTCATGATTTTGAGAAAGACAAAATCTCGTATGTTACAGAAACCAATGCCTCTCAGGCCTCTTCTTTAGCCCTGCAAATCAAAACAGAGCTCAAACACCTCATTGAGAGAATTCAGTTTCTCATGCGCGGTTATTCCATTCAAAAAGGTAAACTTCACCCCTATACACGAAGAATATTCCCAAACGAAACACAGTTTAAAGCGCTTTTTGTTTTTCATAAAGATCCACAAAAAAATGAATACATCCTTAAAGAAAAGATTCTTAAAAAGAACTCTCAGATTTCTTCTTTAAAACCTCTTCAAAAAGACTTAATTCGAGAAGCTTTGGAATCTGACCTGTCCATTGGTCTAGACCCACAAAATGCCAACCTGTGGTTTGTGGGACTCAAATTCAAGATCAAAGGCCTGAAGAACCCTCTTGTGGTAATTGCCGCTTTAAAAAGCCCTCAATTTTTATCACACATTTATCATTCAAAAGTTCAGGACAGTTATCTCTTTCACCAAAGTGGACGGCTCATCATTGCCCCTCTTCAACCAGCCTCCTTCCTTTCCAGAAAAAATCTGGAAAACATTTCCAAAAAACTTCAATCTTCTCAGACGGGCCCCACATGGGGACGAGAAATTACTATTTCATCGGGAGATACTTGGCTGGCTGCGGCTTCACAAGTGGGTTATGGAGACCTTTTTGTATATTCCTTAATACCTAAATCCAAAGCCCTTCAAGGGGTTTATATCTTAATGATCAAATCTCTGCTCTTTATCTTTATGTTGATCTGTATAACCATCTTCATTAGTGTTTTAAGTTCCACTCAACTCACTTCTTCACTCAAACAACTCCTTCAGGCCACTCAAAAGATTTCAAAAGGAGATTTTGATATCGAAGTTACCCCTAAAGGAGAAGACGAAGTTGGAAAACTGGCCCAAGGCTTTAAAATTATGACAAATGAAATCAAACGCCTCCTTGCCGAGACGGCGGAAAAAGCCCGCATGGAAAGTGAGCTTAAAACAGCTCAATTGGTGCAATCCAATCTTTTTCCTCAAAGTCCTTTCAGAAAAAATCACATAGAAATTCAGGGTTACTATCAACCAGCCAGCGAATGTAGTGGTGATTGGTGGTATTACAGCCTTGCAGGATCCAAGCTCATTTTCTGCATTGGAGACGCAACAGGTCATGGAGTTCCTGCGGCTCTTGTAACAAGTGCGGCACATAGTGCAATCACCCTTGTGGAATCTCTTCCTGAAATGCCCCTTTCCCAAATTATGGACTTGTTTAACAAAGCCATTCGTAACACCTCTAAAGGCCAAGTGATGATGACATTCTTTTTGGGAACTTATGACTTTAACACCAACATTCTTCGCTATTCCAATGCCAGCCATGATCCTCCTTTCCTTCTAAGAAGAAAAAAAGAACAAATAACTAAAAAAGACATCCATCTATTAATGGACGTAAATGGTCCTCGGTTGGGAGAAAAAGAACATGTTCAATATAAAGAAGCTCAAGTGACCTTAATGCCAGGCGATCGTCTTGTTCTTTACACAGATGGTCTTCTGGAAATGCATAATAAAAAAGGTAAAATGTTTGGCGAAAGAAAGTTCCTGAAAAGCTTATTGGAAGGTTTTAATGAAAACCTCAGTGTTGAAGAGACTATTCAAAAAATCAATAAAGACCTTTCAAAATTTCGAGAAGGAGCTGAACTCAACGATGATATTACCTTTTTTATCGTAGAAAAGGGTCTTGCCGCTTAAACTTTTAAAACAAAACAGTCTTTCTACTCTCATTATAGTTTAAAAAATTCAATTTATTGTTTTGCATCATAAGCGGGGTTAAATTTTTCCCTTTATGGCAATGACAAACAATGAAAATGAAAGTCACATTTGTGTTAGCTGGAAATCACAGGAAGAGTTAAAAATTTCGAAGCCCAAAACCTTGTGCTATTTTATATACGGGGCCCTCCACACAATTGCCAAGTTGGTTTTACAGACTTTAGGATAACAAGATGGACGTTCCATGCTCCGAAAGCAGTGCCATACTATGAACAAAAAGATGAATTCTATAGTACAAGTTGAACCAAAAAGATCAATCACAGTATTC
>RFKI01000211.1 GCA_003694355.1 Bdellovibrio sp. | reverse complement strand
GCCAAGGCCTTCGAGATCGCCTTATGATTTCAACCAAGGCCAAATTTCTTTTCAGTAGAGATCGTCCTTTCCTGAAAATGTTCTGATAATGTTTTTGGGGATTTTGTCCCGCAAGCTCACTGAGTAAAGCCAGCCTCAATTCTCGATCCTCTAAGCTTAAATAAGGAAAACGCATATTCTTAGCCAAGGCATACGCTGCCTTAAATTTTAATTGCAACTCTAAAGCCCAAAGCAAACGTTCCTGCACAAAGTGTTTGTCTTTAGCATTTAATTCTCTTTTTAAAAGTTGCCGACTTTCTTTTTCAACTAAAGTCAACTGGTGGGCTTTTTCAGCCAATGAAAGTCGAAGAAAAGCCACTTTCATCTGTTTTTTGGAAGAAAGCCCAAAGGGGCGTACAATTTTTTTATAAGCTTCCAACAACTCCTCTGGCTTAGCTTTTTTCTTTTTATTATTGACCTGTACGGCCTGTCGCACCTTGGCTTCTGTAGCTATTTTTAAAAAGCTCTTTCGTTTCTTTGGATAATAAGCCGCCAAACGCTGAGACACATCCTCTAAAGTTGAGTCATCTTTGAGAAACTGTAAAGACAAGACCGTTAAATCGGCTGCAAGAACTGAAAGTTTCTTGTTTTGTTTTCTCTCCTGAGAAGAGGCTAAAGCCAACTTTAAAAATTGAAGATAAGCTTTTTTATAGTCTTTTTTCTCAAAAGAAAGATGAGCCATTTGATATCGAACTTCATAAGCTCTAGGATCTTTCGGTTGCACCTCCAGAAAATGCTGATAGGCTTGTTTCCTCAACTCATAATCTCCAGAGTTCTCTGCGCACTCTATCTCTCCCCAAAGAGACAAAGACAAGATTTTTTTATCATTAGTCTTTTCACTAATTTGACGATAAAGCGTGATAGCTTTTTTCCAGCTCTTTAAGGTTTGAGCGATTTTAGCTGATTGAAGAAGAATGGAAAAATCATCCGGAAAGGTTTTTAAATAAGTCTGATTCACCTGTAAAAGTAAAGTGTTTGGTCGTGTTCGAAATTCTTTATTCCATAAAATAACATAGTCTTTGATTTGACCTTTCAAAAGAGCACACTCATCAGATCGGCAGGATGACTTCTTCAAAGAAGCCAAAGCTTTTTTAAAAAACTTTAAGGAAAGCGCATATTGATTGAATTCATAATAAAGTCGTGCTTTGCGAAAATCTACAAAAGCCTTTTCATCGGTTTTCAATTGAAAGTAAGATTGGTACTGATTCCAGATCAATAAAGCTGATCGGCGCTGTCCTAAACGCTCTGATTCCTGAGCCAAAAAGAAAAGTGTCGACTTTTGCAAGCGATCTGGCGTGAGAGACAGCAAAAGCTTTATTTTTTGAGAAGTTATAGGTGTTTTAGCAAGAAAAGTCGTTAAATCTCTGAGAACTTCTTCATAAAACGCCTGATCCAGTTGATGACCTTGAGCCAGTCCAACCACATCCATGCGCTTCAACAAATGAACCAATAACTGTTGGGCCTTTTGCGTTTTTCCCAGAAAGAAAAGAGCCCAAGCTTTTTTATGCAAAACATCCCCTTTTTTAAGAAGTCCTGGAAACTGAAGAGCTTGATTGAAGTGTTCCAGGGCCTTCTTATAATTTTTCTCCTGAAAATAAACATCTCCTAAAGCCACATGAGCTTGAGCTTTTAAACCTTTTGAATACTTTCTGGACTTCAAAATATTATGATACACAGATTTGGCTTTCAAAGACTGACCTGTAACTTGATACAGGTACGCCATCTGGAACATGGCTCGCGTTTTCAAAACATGGTCTCGCCCCTTTAAAACTTTTTGATAAAACCTTATGGCTTTCAAACGAGCCTTTTGACTGCCTTCACAAGAGCTTTCACAACGTTGCTCTTCTTCCTGAAGAAACAAAAGACGGGCTTTTTCTGAATACAAATCCCCCAAGCGTGAAAGGAGAGCTTCATTTTTAATCTCTTCTAGCTTGAGGCCCTGCAAGCTTTTTTCCAATTTTTGAATCACAAGGTTCGTTGTGTTCAGGTCCATTTTCTCAATGGCCTGCAAGCTAAAAGTAAAAATCAAAAAGGAGAAAAAAAGTACAATCCTTGTCATTTCCTTTCTCCATCCTGAATCACTGCAAACTTCACCGTATCATATCCTGCGACGGAGCCCGCAATCATAACGGGACTAATCACCCGAAATGAAGATTTCTTATCAGCTTGAACAATGAGTCGTGCCTGTTTTTCCGCTTTTTTCTTTTTCAAAACCTGAACCAATCGACGAGCAGATATCTTATGATCATCAATAAAGTAAACTCCTTTTTTGATTTTTAAAACCACGCCTTCTTTCATGGCCTGTGTGTGAGTGGCCAGAGGCAAACGGACCCCTTTCTCTATTTGAAAAGGAGTGGCATCCATGGACGTATTAACCAGCAAATAAATCACAAGAATAGAAAACGCATCCACAAGAGGAGTTAAAGTCAAAGCCGTTAAGTCGAGAGAAAACCGCTTTTCAGGCTTTTGCGAAGCCAGAGGAGAGCTTTCCAGCAAGGGAGAAGGAAGAGCTTGTTTCATTCCATTTTTCATCGTTCATTCTCCTTTAAAGCGGGGCAATACCCAAATCCTTAATTCCCATCCCCTTAAGTTCATCCATAAGGTGGATCAGGTCTTCGTAAGGCAGTTGAGCTCCTGGTAAAATAAAAGCTGTTTGAATGGCGTTTTTCTTTACAAGTCCCTTTACAGATCGACTCAACTTTTTCAAAAAAGCTTTCTTGGACAGTTTTTTTCTTTTCACTTTATAAGAACGCGTGGTCCGCGCACTCTTAACCTGCACGTCCACCTGATTCAAATCGTTCAATTGCAACCACAAAGTTTTTTTCGGAGCAGATTTTGCTTCTGTGCCAACAGCCTGCGAAACGTCCAGACTTCCCACTTGAATCCACACAGCCGTGAGCAACAGGAAACTAATACAAACAGCGAGCAATGAAATAATTGGCATTAAATTCAATTCAAAAGTCCCTTTCATGGGAAAAGCCTCCCTTTTAATCCAACTTCACTTTTTGGTGACGCCCCACCACAGCGGAACCTGTTTTTCTCTTAATGGGATCCAAATGATAACTAAGCCAGTTATAAGCTCTTAAAGCTGCTTGAGTGAGATCTTCATTTAAAGCATTGGCTCGATTTTGCAAAATGGAATAAGCAACCAAGGCGGGAATGGCCATAATTAGCCCATAAGCTGTGGTGTTCATGGCCATAGAAATGCCTTGAGTGAGTAACGCTGCCTTTTCCACAGGGTTGGAGTCAGTAACAGAAGCAAAGGCTTTAATGAGCCCCACAATGGTTCCCAAAAGCCCCAGCAAAGTTCCAACATTCCCCAACATGGCTAAAAAGCCTGTTCTTTTTTCCAGCTTCTCTTTCTCATTCAAAAGAACCTCATCCATTTTAGATCGAATTTCATCTCGCCCACCAAGGTTTCTAGCCGCCTGAGCGCCAGCTTTAACCACATCTAAAATAGGATATTTTTTACCAACAGGAGCTTTGGCCTGAATCACTTTATCCAACTGGCCAGCTTTAATGTATTTCTCAAATTTTTGAACTAATTTTCTTTGGCTTGTTGAACGTATCACGAATAACTTCATCACTCGTTCAATAATAATAGCCACCGAAACAATTTGAACGGCCATAATGGCCCACATCCAAATCCCACCTGACTTAAATGCTAAAGCAATCAATTCAAACGTGCTGATATTTGCTCCACCCATTGTTCTCACCTCTCTTTATAAAGTTTCTCCCTTTCAAGGGATCCACCTCTATGAAGGCAAGATCAGTACCAAGGCTTTCAGCACTCCCCGGGTGGTTTTATAGCTCTTTTTCCAGCAAAACTTTCAAATCACTGACAAAAATTGTTAGTTTTTC
>RFKI01000023.1 GCA_003694355.1 Bdellovibrio sp. | reverse complement strand
CTTCAGGAATTGGTCAGTCAAGTTCGGCTATTCTTGAAGTGTCTGATTTAAGCCTGTATGTGATGACCTCTGAGTTTGGAGCCCAGAGCCAACTTGAGAAAATAGACATGATCGACTATGCCGACCTGATTGCGATTAACAAGGCTGATCATCGAGGTTCCCAGGATGCGTTTCGGGATGTGAGTAAACAATATCGTCGATCTCGAAAGATTTTTGATAACAATGTCAATGTTCCGGTTTTTCTAACGCAGGCCTCACAGTTTAATGATAAGGGCGTGAATAAACTCTTTTTTGAGTTGGTTCATCTTCTTGCGCAAAAACAATCTCGATTTCAGTCTTCTTTAGAAGAAAGCAAGATCCGTGGTGCTGAAAAGCAAAGTATTGTGCCTCCAGAAAGACAGAATTATCTGGCTGAAGTGGTGGCCACTGTCAGAAACTATAAAAAGGAAACTCAAGAAAAAAGTCGAAAGATTTCTCTATGGGGGGCGCTTGAGAGAATCGAAAAAGAGACGGGAGAACTACCTCAATCACTGTTTGAAAAGAAACAGGAAATAGAAAACGCCATTGAAGAGGATGAGTGGAAGGAATTACAGGCCTATCCGGAGCGTCTTCACTCTTATCAGCAAGAGGAATTTATTTACAAGGTGCGGGGCAAAGAGGTGAGACAACCCACTTTCCGAAAAAGTTTGGCAGGCTTAAAAATTCCTCGTGTGGCTGTTCCAAGATATGAGGACTGGGGCGAGCGTTATCGCTTTTTAAGAGAAGAAAACTTTCCTGGTTTTTTCCCTTTTACAGCTGGAGTTTACCCCCTCAAACGACAAGGTGAAGATCCCATTCGTCAATTTGCAGGGGAAGGTCCTCCAGAACGAACAAATAAACGGTTTCATTTTCTTTCCAAAGACAGTGATGTTAAAAGGCTTTCCACAGCTTTTGACAGTGTCACCCTTTATGGCGAGGATCCTTTTGAGCGTCCAGATATTTTTGGAAAAGTGGGTGAAAGTGGAGTAAGCATAGCGACCCTTGATGATATGAAAAAGCTCTATGAGGGTTTTGATCTTTGTGATCCTAAAACTTCGGTGAGTATGACCATCAATGGCCCCGCTCCTATGATGCTGGCCTTTTTTATGAACACAGCCATTGATCAGCAAATAGAGAAAAAAGAAAAGGAGCTGGGTCGTTCTTTAACAGATCAAGAGAAAAAAGACATTGCCGCTTATACCCTTCGCACTGTTAGAGGAACGGTTCAGGCTGACATTCTGAAAGAAGATCAGGGACAGAACACCTGTATTTTTTCTATTGATTTTGCTTTAAAGATGATGGGAGATATTCAGGAGTTTTTTATAAAAAACCAAGTGAGGAACTTCTATTCTGTGAGCATTTCTGGATATCATATTGCTGAAGCGGGCGCCAACCCAATCACTCAATTGGCTTTAACTCTCAGCAATGCTTTCACCTATGTGGAATATTACCTGAACCGCGGCTTTCATATTGATGAATTTGCCCCAAATTTGTCTTTCTTTTTCAGTAACGGATTGGATCCCGAGTATACGGTGTTGGGACGTGTGGCACGGCGAATTTGGGCCATTGTGATTAGAGACCTATATAAGGGGAATGAACGTTCTCAGAAGTTAAAATATCATATTCAAACCAGTGGACGTTCTTTGCATGCTCAAGAAATTGCCTTTAACGACATTCGAACAACCTTACAGGCCTTGTTAGCGATTAATGACAATTGTAACTCTCTTCATACCAATGCTTATGATGAAGCCCTGACCACTCCCACGGAGGAATCTGTTCGACGAGCTCAGGCAATACAAATGATTATCAATAAAGAGTTAGGGTGGAGTAAAAATGAAAACCCCCTTCAGGGAAGCTTTTTTGTGGAGTGGCTCACTCATCAAGTGGAGGAGGCGGTGTTAGAAGAGTTTCTGAGGTTAAATGAGCGGGGGGGAGTTTTAGGAGCTATGGAGACTCAGTACCAAAGAGGTCGTATTCAGGAAGAGTCTCTTTATTATGAGCATTTGAAACATACAGGGGAGCTTCCCATTGTGGGAGTGAATACTTTTATAGACCCTAAAACTCTTGAGGAGGGTTATGAACCTCCTAAAGTGAAGTTGGCTCGAGCCAGCTATGAGGAAAAACAAAAGCGCTTAAAAGAAGTTGAAGAGTACAAGAAACGCCATCAGAAAGAAGCCGAGAAAGAACTGCTTAAGCTAAAGAAAACAGCTTTGGAAGGCGGTAATATTTTTGAAGCGCTCATGTCTGCAGCCCGAGTTTGCACCCTTCACCAAATGTCTCAAGCTTTGTATGAAGTGGGTGGGCGTTATCGTCGAAATATTTAACAGGACCAAACTCGAGTTTTAGAATTCTTTTCTAACAGAAGTCTAGTCTCTCTTTTAAAGACAGATCCATGTCTTCTTTAAGTAATACCCCCAAAAATCCGATGGTTTTTGTAAGGGAAAGTCTAAAAAATGGCAAAAGAACAAAGGCTGAGAATTGATTCTGTGTTAGGTTCCTTTCAAATCAAGCGATTGATTGGAAAAGGCGGCATGGGAGAAGTGTATGAAGCTTTTGAGCCGATTCTTCAACGAAAAGTGGCGCTTAAGATCATTTCTGCAGAGGCTGCGAAAGACCCTGAGATTGTAAAGTACTTTCGAACAGAGGGGCGTACTCTTGCACAGTTAAATCACCCCAATGTGGTGACCATTTATAGTTTTGGAGAAGATCAAGGGATTGAATACATAGCTATGGAGTATGTAGAGGGAGAATCCCTCAAAATGAAGATTAAAAAGAAAGAACTCGATTTGTTTCAGTCCTTGGATGTTTTTAAACAAATTTTATCTGGAACAAAAGCTTTGCATGAAAAAGGCATTATACATCGGGATCTAAAGCCTCATAATGTGATTATTCAAAGAAATGGCACATCCAAAATTGTTGATTTTGGAATCGCCAAGGTGATGGAGGAAACTGTTTCTTCGAATAAAAAAGAGAAGGTGATTGGATCTGTTTATTATTTGGCCCCAGAGGTTTTAAGAGGAAAACCTGCCAATTTTCAATCAGATATTTGGAGCTTGGGGGTTGTCCTTTATGAAATGTTGACATTTGAGCGTCCTTTTATTGGAGGGTCTCAGGAAGAAATCATAAAAAAAGTAAAGCGAGAGGAGCTCAAATTTAAAACCCTGGCTAAAATGAGCGTGCCTCGAGGCATTCGAAGAATCATTCAAAAAATGTGTGATCGCAATCTAGAGTCACGGTACCAGACCATAGAAGAAATTGAGATGGACATACGAACCTGGGAGGCGGAGTTTACAACACTCGATGTGGGAGAGGATCCCAGGGAGCTTTCTTTAAGCCATAGTCATAAGTCTTTAGAGGTTCATGATAGAACAGCTTCTCAATCGCGACGGGTGAGCACTCGCACCATCAGGCAGAAAAAACGTCGTTTATTTCCTATTTTTATGACCGTATGGATCGGGTTTCTTTTTCTTTGGGGGGCAAAAATCTTTTTGGAGAAACGACAGAGTTTGCATTTAAAGCAGAAAGCTCTTATAAGTTCTTTCAAAAATCCCGTAGAAAGAGCAACTGTTACCCCGACGGAAGTTAAAAGAGAAGTTTCCCAGAGAGAACAAAAGAAACCTTTACCTGAGGGCGTTGCTGCTGTTGAAAATGGAGCTAAAAAAGAAAAGTCTTCATCTCGTTCCGTTGTACAAAAGCCAGCTTTGCCAAAGGAATCTTCAAAGTTGATGGAACAATCGCAAAAGCCAGAGCCTAAACCTGTTTCTAAAGTGGTTTCTCGTTCTTCAAAGCTTCAAGCGCCTTCTCGCTTTCGGGCTCCATTGAAGTTGGTCTTGAAATTTCCAAAGAGAATCCCGGCTTCAGGTAAAGTGACTCCGCTAAATCTGCCTCGACTGTCTTGGAAAAAAGTTCGAGGAGCGCGTTCTTATTTATTGCAAATTTCATCAAATCCATCATTTAAAAAAGTTCTGATTAACAAGATTGTGAGAAAAAACACTTTTCTGTGGAAGACTGTAAGGCCAGGTCAATATTATTGGAGAGTTCGTTCTTTAGGAAAGAAAGGACAAAAAAGCAGGTTTAGTTTAGCCCGTCGGATTAAGGTTTTATTACCTCCCCCCCGATTGCGTGAGCGTTACAAAGCTATTCGTGTGGTAAGCTCAGAAAACCAGAAAGGTGTTATAAAACCCGTAGAGGTGAGTTGGAAACCACCTCCTATGTCCACGGCTTTCAAGGTCCTTGTGTCAGAAACCGCTTCCTTTCAGAAACTTCTTATTAACAAGACAGTCAGTCGAAATGTGGCATCCCTTCAGTTGCCTGAAGGGTCTTCTTCTTTTTTTGTGAAAGTGGCTGTTTTAAATCACAATGGGCACTTTATTAGCACTTACTCTCAACCATCGGTTATTGAAGTGCAAAAGGAGATTTTGTTAAGTCCGCCCATTTTAAAGGTCCCCACCAATGGGTCTGAGCTATTGGCTCAAGTGAGTGAGGAAAATCCTGTAGTGTTCAGTTGGCAAGCTGTTCCTCTGAGTAAAAAGTATCACTTTCAACTGGCAAAAGACAAAGGCTTTCATAAATTGGTTCTTGAAAAAACAATTTCAAAAAATCAGCTGTTCTTGACCGCGCCCTTACCTAAAGGCACTCTTTATTGGAGGGTTCGCGCAAAAGCTGGTCAAAAATACTCGGTATGGACCCCTGTTTTTAAGTTTTCAAACCCTAATCCCTAGAAGGAAGTATGAGGGCTTCAGATCTTTTTAGAGGGCGTAAATTTTGGCCGTTGTTTGTGACTCAATTTTTAGGTGCTTTTAATGATAATCTATTTAAAAATGCATTGGTATTCCTGATTGCTTTTAAGGGCATTCAAGTGGTGGGGATGCATTCAGAGTCCTTGGTGGCGTTGTCAGGGGGCCTTTTTATTTTGCCTTTCTTTTTGTTTTCTGCCACTGCTGGTCAGTTGGCCGACCGTTATCCCAAACACAAGATTGTGAGATTAACCAAACTTTGGGAAATTTTGGTGATGCTATTGGCGGCCTTTGGTTTTTATTGGCAATGGTATTCTCTACTGCTTTTTGTGTTGTTTTTAATGGGAATGCAGTCCACCTTTTTTGGCCCAGTAAAATACAGCTTGTTACCCGAACTTCTTGAAGAACAAGAGCTCGTAGGAGGGAATGCCTACATAGAAATGGGAACCTTTTTGGCTATTTTACTGGGCACCATTGCTGGGGGACTTATGAGTGCTTTACCCAATGCTGAGATATGGATTATTATCGGCGTGTTATCGGTGGCTGTGGCGGGTTTTGTTTTTTCTCTTTGGGTTCCTAAAGTGGAGGCTCAAAGTTCTGCTTTAAAGATCAGTTGGGATTTTTTTAAGCCAACTTTGGAAATTTTGAAAATATCGGCAAAAAAGAAAGCGGTTTTTTACTCTTTACTGGCCATTTCCTGGTTTTGGTTTTTGGGAGCAGGAATTTTGTCATTGGTTCCCTTTTATGGAAAGAGTACTTTGGGCGGCAACCAGCAGGTTGTCACTTTTTTGTTGGCGTTGTTTACATTGGGAATAGGCTTAGGCTCCATTATTTGTGAAAAGCTTTCTTTCGATCGAGTTGAAATTGGCTTGGTCCCCATTGGTTCTCTCGGTATCAGTCTTTTTCTCTTTGATTTATTTAGCATCATCCCGTCATGGGATCCCCGTGCTGGTCTTATGAACATTTCGGATCTTCTCAGTCACTCTGAAGGTCTACGAATTATGTTTGATTTTTTTATGTTTTCTTTATTTGGTGGATTCTATATTGTGCCTCTTTATACTTTATTACAGCAAAGAAGTGAAGCAGGTGAACGTTCACGGGTTATTGCTGCCAATAATATTTTTAATGCGCTTTTTATGGTGATATCTTCGCTTCTTCTCATGGCCTTTTATCACTGGAAGTTAACAAACCAGCAAATTTTTTTAATGTATGGCCTTTTAAATCTTTTGGTGGCTTTTTATGTTTATTTTAAAGTTCCGGAGTTTACCTTGCGTTTCTGGGCTTGGGTTCTTTCACATTTTTTGTATCGTTTGAAGGTCTTTGGCTGGCGTCATGTTCCTGAAAAGGGACCTGTTCTTTTGGTGTGTAACCATCAAAGTTTTGTGGATTGGCTCATTATATCAGGAGCCATTAAACGCCCGATTCGTTTTGTGATGTATTACAAATTTTTAAATATACCTTTCTTGAAACATTTTATGAAACAGGCCAAGGTTATTCCTATTGCGGGAAAAAATGAAGACCTTTGTATTTTAAAACAGGCTTTTGAGACCATGAAAGAGAGTTTATCCAGAGGAGAGGTGGTGTGTATTTTTCCTGAGGGCAATTTAACTCCAGATGGGCAAATTAAAGAATTTAAAAAAGGTGTGGAAAAGTTGCTGAAGGAGCTTCCTGTCCCCGTGGTTCCCATGGCTCTGGAAGGCTTATGGGGAGGTTTTTTTAGTCGAGTGAATGGGAAAGCCTTTTCTGTATGGCCTCGTTGGCGCCATCCAGTCAAACTGGTTGTGGGCCGTCCCTTGAAGCCTGAAGGTCTGACGGCTAAGTCCCTGGAGGCGGAAGTTAAAAAGTTATTTGAGGTGGCCAGGACAAGTTAAAACAATTGTCAAAACGCTTCCACTTTTTGCCTGAGTTCAGGGGGGAGTTTTTGGTCAAGGACAGCGTTGAGTTCTTCTAAAGTGTGGCGAGTGGATAAGTGAATCAGAAATATTTTTTCACATTGTAGAGAGGGCAGCAAAGGCAGAAGCTCATCCAGATGAATGTGTCCCCATTGTCTGGCATGAGAAATAGATTTTTTATGGCCAAAATAAGTCACTTCCATCATGAGAATTTTGGATTGAGCAATCCAGGGGCGGGCTTTGAGAAATTCAATGCGAGTGTCTCCTGTAAAAGAAAAAAGAGGAACTAGAACTTCTTTTTCCAGATTTTCTCCTTTGGCCTTTCTTTCAAGGATTTCTTTTTGGGACATGGGATGTATGAGCTTTTTTCTTTTTTGAAAAAGGGTGTATCCCAATGAAGGAATACGATGTGCTGTGGGAAAGGGCTTGATGCCATAATGCTCATTGAGCGGGTAGTAGTTGTCAGGTTGAACAGCAAGAAAGTCATATTGATATTGGTGGCCTTCTAGTTGCGACCATGTTTGAATGATTTGCTTCATAGGCTCTATCATATAGGAAGGCATGTAGAATCGGGGGGGAGGCATTTTATTAAGAGCTTTTTGAGAGATAATGTAGGGAATGCCGCCGGCATGATCCATATGAGCGTGGGTGATAAAGTAATGTTTCATGCCATAAGCAAAGGGAAGTCCCTGAGCCACATCAAAGCAAAGTTTGTGTTCAGGCAAGACAAAGCACGTCCCTGTGCCAGCCCATGAAGTTCCTTTAATGGTCAGTCCGGCAATTTTTCGTTCTTTCATAACATCCCTAAAAAGATAAAGGCTTTAGAGGGCCGTTAAGGTCACCTCTTAAAAATTGTTGAACGTGAGGGTCTGAGCTTTTTTTGGTTTCAGCAACAGTTCCTGTTTCAATGAGAGTTTTGTTTGCCAGCATCACCAGACGGTCTGCCAAATCAAAGGCGCTAACCAGGTCGTTGGTCACAGCCACCACTGTGGAGTTAAATTGTTCTTTCAGTTGAATGATGAGCTGTACAATGCGCTCACTAATCACAGGATCAAGTCCTGCGGTGGGGTCATCATAAAACAGGATAGGGGGGTCTAAAGCCAAGGCTCTGGCAATTCCCAAGCGTCTTTGCATACCGCCACTCAGTTCATAGGGGAACTTTTTATAAGCACCTTCCAGGCCCACAGCGTTGAGGAGACGATGGGCTTTTTCCAGCATTTGTTTAAAAGACATTTGTGTGTGTTCCTGCATGGGAAACATCACATTTTCCTCAGCTGTTAGAGAATCAAAAAGAGCACTTTTTTGAAAAAGCATTCCAATACGACGGCATTGGGCGCGCCGTTCCTCTTCGCTTAAGTCTTTCCATGAACGTCCTTCAATCAACACATCACCCTTTGAGGCCTGGTAAAGTCCGGCCATGGTTTTAAGAAGAACTGTTTTCCCTTCACCGCTGGGGCCGATCATCACAAGGGTTTCTTGCTCTCTCACCGTAAGAGAAATATCTTTCAGGATCAAATGTCCTTCCAGTTCAATGGTGACATTTTGAAGGGCAATTACATCATGGCGGGTTAACTCTTTCATAAAGGTTATTTAATCGTTTTCATAAGAGTGAGACAAAAGAAAAGGTCTTATAAACAATGCGTCAGCTATAAAAGGTTTTTTAAGCTCTTTTGCTCTGATTCTTCCCGTGATAAACTTTCTGAAATTAACATAAAGAGAGGGGATTTATGGAAAAAATCTGGCTTAAAAGTTACCCAAAAGAAATTCCTCATGAAATCAATCCAGATCAATACACCTCTTTAACGGATATGATTTTGCAGGCCTTGAAAAAATACAAGGGCAAGCCCGCTTTTGAAAACATGGGAGCCGCCGTATCTTTTGAGGAGTTGGATGAACTGTCTTCGTCGTTTGCTGCTTTTTTGCAGTATGAGTTGAGATTAAGAAAAGGGGATCGCCTTGCCATTCAAATTCCGAATTTAATCCAATACCCCATTGCGCTTTTCGGGGCCCTAAAAGCAGGAGTGGTGGTGGTGAATACCAACCCTCTCTATACTGAGAGGGAAATGAAACACCAGTTTAAAGACTCAGGAGCCAAGGCCATTGTGATTCTTGAAAGTTTTGCTTCCAAACTGGAAGAGATTCTGGATGATGTGCCCATAGAGCATGTGATTGTGACAGGGATAGGAGATCAGTTAGGCTGGCCGAAAAGTTGGCTGGTCAATGGAGTTGTCAAATATGTGAAAAAGATGGTGCCCGCATATCATCTTCCAAGGGCTTACCGCTTTAATGAGGCGTTGAGTATAGGTCAGGAGAAAAAGTATGTGCCCGTTGAAGTTCAGTCTTCAGACATTGCCTTTTTGCAATACACTGGAGGAACAACAGGGGTTGCCAAAGGGGCCATGCTGACTCATCGAAATATTGTTTCAAACATTCTGCAAATGCAGGCTTGGTTAAGCCCATATATGAAAGCGGATCAGGAACGCATTATTACGGCCTTGCCCCTTTATCATATTTTTTCTCTCTCTGCGAATTGTCTGACTTTCTTCACTCTGGGGGGCAGTAATTTTCTTATTACAAACCCTCGAGATATTGATAGCTTTGTAAAAACACTAAAGAAAACAGAGTTTACAGCTTTAACGGGTGTGAATACCTTGTTCAATGCTCTACTGAATCATCCGGATATTCGTTCGGTTGACTTTTCACGTTTGCGCATTTGTGTGGCCGGGGGCATGGCCCTCCAGCAAAGTGTTGCCAAGAGGTGGATAGAGGTAACTGGATCCCGGATTATAGAAGGTTATGGTTTAACAGAAAGTTCTCCGGTGGTTTGTGCCAATCCTTTGGATGGTTCTGACAAACTGGGCACTATTGGACTGCCTCTTCCTTCAACGGATATTCAGTTTTGTGATGATACAGGACAAGAAGTGGCTTTGGGAGAGGCGGGAGAACTATGGGTGAAGGGGCCTCAAGTGATGAAAGGTTACTGGAATCGTCCTGAAGAAACCCAAAAGGTATTAACTCCAGAGGGATGGCTAAAAACAGGTGATATTGCTCAGATGGATGAGGAGGGATTTGTAAAAATTGTGGACCGTAAAAAAGATATGATTTTGGTTTCAGGGTTTAATGTTTATCCCAATGAAATTGAAGACGTGATTTCACATTTAGATGGCGTATTGGAAGTGGCCGCCGTGGGGGTCCCTGATGAGAAATCCGGGGAGGCTGTAAAGGTTTTTATTGTGAAATCAAAAGCGTCTTTAACTGAAGAGCAAGTGAGAGAATTTTGTAAAGAGAATCTGGTGGCTTATAAAAGGCCTAAGTATATTGAGTTTCGCAAAGAACTTCCAAAGACCAATGTGGGTAAAATTTTAAGACGCGCTCTGAGAGAAGAGGATCAAAACTTAAAGAAAGAAGAAGTGACATTATGACCGTTGATATTTTAAGCACTGTACGAAAAGCACAGTCCATTAACCTGGATAAAACACGGTATGGCACCTTTGCTGAAATTGGGGCTGGACAGGAAGTCGCTCGACATTTTTTTCAGGCCGGGCATGCTTCTCAGACAGTGGCTAAGACCATGTCGGCTTATGACAAGACTTTCAGTGATGAAATTTATGGGAAGGGCAGTCGCTTTGTCAGTCAGGAGCGCCTGATGAAGATGTTAGAACATGAGTATGCTCTTTTAGAGGCTCGCTTAAGTGCTCAAAGAGGTGCTGACACCTGTTTTTTTGCCTTTGCCAAT
>RFKI01000210.1 GCA_003694355.1 Bdellovibrio sp. | reverse complement strand
TTTGATAGCGAAATCCCAATAACAGCAATTGATTTTGGCTGCATAATTCTGGAAAGATCCATAAATTTACCTTTTTTAAAATATATTTTTTAAATGTATAAGAGTGTATCACCTTTAAATACTTATCGGCCAAATCCATCTCACTCCAATGATTTGTACCATAACCACTGATACGCGTGATGGTTGTTAGCAGAGGATTAGCCTCTGTGGATTGAATATGTAAACTGGAAGAAGCTTTATATTTAGGAAACAAAAAATAATGAGCTGTTGCTCCCACCAAAGCAAACAACACAAAAATCAATGTCAGCCATCGATAACGATAAAACAACAAAAACAGTTTTTTAATTTCCGATCCTATAACAGGCCCATTCGTGGATGTCATTTTTTAAAGAAATCCTTTTCTTATAAAAGTTTTCAAACTATTTGTCGGATGACTCTCTTTGAGACTGCAGCCTAACCTTCAAAAACTGGTCTTTTGTTCGTTTTTCACTACCCCTTCTCCTTAAACAAAGGTATATGTTGAGTTATGGAGTCCTATGAAACTCTTCTTCAATCTTTAAAAAATTCCCCTCGACGTTGGCTCATTACAGGAGTGGCTGGTTTTATTGGCTCTAACCTTTTAGAGCAACTTTTACGCCTCAACCAACAAGTCATTGGTCTGGACAACTTCAGTACAGGGCGTCACGAAAATCTAGAAGCTGTTAAAAATTTAGTAGGACCCCAGTGGAAACAATTTGAAATGATTGAAGGTGACATTTGCGACCTGCACTTATGTCAACAACTGACTCAAAAAGTCGACTACGTTCTTCATCAAGCGGCCTTAGGTTCTGTGCCTCGGTCCATTGAGCAGCCCCTCAAAAGTCATGAAAGCAACGTGAATGGACACCTTAATATTTTAAAAGCCTGCACAGACGCACCCATTAAAAAACTGGTGTATGCCTCAAGCAGTTCCGTTTACGGAGATAATGAAGACCTCCCCAAAAAAGAAGAACAAGTGGGTAACCCTCTTTCTCCTTATGCTGCTACCAAAAAAATCAATGAAATCTACTCTCAAGTTTTTCATCGTGTTTATCACACTCCTGCTGTAGGACTTCGATACTTTAATGTGTTTGGTGCCCGTCAAGATCCCAATGGCCCCTACGCAGCCGTTATTCCCAAATGGATCACGGCCATGCTTCGACAAGAAACGGTAGAAATTTATGGAGATGGGAAAACCAGCCGTGACTTTTGCTATATTGATAATGTTGTTCAAGCCAATATCAGAGCGGCTGTTTTGCCTGGAGGAACGGGAGAGGTATTTAACGTGGCTGTGGGAGCCACAACATCTTTAAATGACCTTTTCCTTATTTTAAAAAAACTCCTAAAAAAAAGAAATCCAGATCTCTCTATTCAAGAGCCCGTTTATAAAGATTTCCGCCCTGGAGATATCCGACACTCCTTTGCTGATATCACAAGAATCCAAGAAGCTTTTTCCTACACACCCTCTCACTCCATTGAAGAAGGCCTTGAGGAGGCCCTTGATTGGTACTTAAAAAATTAATATGTGTGGCATAGCAGGTGTTCTTTCAACCCATCACCCCATCGATCCTTCTTGGGCACCTCTTTTATCTCAAAGCCTTCAACATCGAGGCCCAGACGGTGAAGGAAGCTTTAACTCTCCTCCTCTCCTTTTAGTTCATCGAAGGCTCTCCATTATTGATCTTTCAGAAAAAGGGGCTCAGCCCATGACGTCCCATTCTGGGCGATACACCATTTCTTTTAATGGGGAAGTTTATAATTTCTTAGACTTAAAAAAGAAACTCCACTCCCCTTTAAGAGGCCACTCAGATACAGAGGTCTTTTTGCAGCTGATTGAAGAACAAGGCCTTCATGCAGCTCTTTCACAAGCTGAAGGCATGTGGGGATTTGCTCTCTGGGATCAGAAAACAAAGACCCTCACGCTTTGTCGGGACCGAATGGGAGAAAAGCCTGTTTACTATGGTTTCTTACAAAAAAAATTTGTTTTCACTTCAGATCTTCAAGCTCTTCAGAAACTGGATCTTCCCCTCGAAATCAACCCGGAGGCCCTTCTCCTTTTTCTGCGCTACAATTGCATCCCGGCCCCTCATAGTATTTATAAATCCATTTATAAACTCCCCCCGGCCCATACCCTAACCCTTTCACCTCCTTACAACCAACCTCATCTTCAAGCTTACTGGACACTCCCCATTCACCCCCCATCCCCTCTGCCATCTTTTAAAGAGGCCACTATAAAAAGCGAGCAACTTTTGAAAAGAAGCATAAAACATCAGCAAATATCTGATGTTCCTTTGGGGGTCTTTCTTTCTGGCGGCCTTGACTCCACACTCATTGCCACTCTTATGCAAGAAGATCATTCCAAACCAATTCATACCTTTACCATCGGGTTCAAAGATAAAGACTTTGATGAATCTTCTGATGCCAGAAAAGTGGCCCAGTTTCTGGGCACTCATCATCATGAAGTTTTATTGACAGAAACAGATGCCCAAAACACCATTCCCCTTCTCCCTAATGTTTACTCTGAACCTTTTGCCGACTCTTCCCAAATTCCAACTCTCCTGCTATGCCAAAAAGCCCGTGAGCAACTAAAAGTTTGTCTTTCAGGCGATGGAGGAGATGAAGTTTTTGGAGGTTACAACCGTTACATTATCGGCCCTTCAATCTGGAACTGGATACGAAAAATACCACGCCCGCTTCGCTCTTTATTCCCTTCCTCTCTTCAAGTTTTAAAGTGGACAAATCTCCATCGCCTTTTACCGTTTCGAATGATGGATAACAAAATCGCCAAACTGCAACAGCTCTCTCCTAGCTCCTCGTTCCAGGATTTTTACCTCAGGCTCCTAGAACACACTCACTCTCCCAACCAGTATTTCAACTCGCCAAACCCAAATGTTCCCTCCCTTGCATTTCCTTTCATGGGCAAAGACCTTGTTCAGCAAATGATTCACTCAGATCTCTTATTCTTTTTGCCTGATGATATCCTGGTCAAAACAGATCGCGCTAGCATGTCCGTGGGTCTGGAAGTAAGGGCCCCTTTTCTCAATCATAAATTAGTTGAGTTTCTCTTCCCACTTCCCAGTTCCTACAAAATCCACCATTCCAAAGGCAAACGAATCCTCCGGGCCCTTCTTGAAAAAAGAATTCCCTCAACACTTTACGAGCGCCCTAAAATGGGGTTTGCTGTTCCTTTACAAAAGTGGTTGCGTCACTCTTTACGGGACTGGGCAGAAGACCTTTTAAGCCCCTCCAAACTCTCTCCCTATCTCAACCCCATAACCATCCAAAAGGAATGGAAAAAGTTCCTCAAAGGCCAAAACACTTCCACCTTTCTTATTTGGAATATTTTGATGTTTCAAAGCTGGAAGGAAAGACAGTAAAGTTTCTTCTCGCTTAAGCAGCTTTCTTGATTTCCTGAGGATGATACAGATCTAATGTTTCCGCCACCACTTTTTCTTTAACAAAAAGGGCTTCGACTCTTTGCCGTGAGGCCTCACCCATACGTTGTCTTAATAGCTCATCCTCCACAAGTTTCTGAAGTTGCAAAGCCAAGTCATGACTATTTCTCGGCTCAGCCAAAAAACCATTTTGACCGGAAATAACCACCTCTCGACAGCCAGGAACATGCGTGGCCACAAGAGGCCTAGCACAGGCCGCTGCCTCAAGAAGACTTAATGGCAACCCTTCTCTATAAGAGGGCAAACAAAAAATATGCGTTTTTTCTATAAAAGGGCGTACATCCTGTTGTTCTCCAAACCAGTGAATGAATTCCTCCTGTTCCCATGTTTTCAACTGACCCAAAGGAATATCCGTGGGGTTCCCTTCATTATGAGGCCCCACCAACCAAAGCTCCACTTCATAGCCTTTTTGTTTTAAAAGAGAAACAGCTTGAACCAATTCACTCACTCCCTTATCTTTCATAAGACGTCCTACGAATAATATTTTTACTGGAGGAAATGGCGGCTGAGGCCTCGGAGAGAATTTTTGAGCATCCACGCCAGACCCTAAAATCACCCTAGATTGCTCTTTGGACACCCATCTCTTCTTTAAAAAAAACCTCCTATCATCCCTGTTTTGAAAGATCACCTGTACTGAGGCAGACGAAAATGCCCATCGATACAATATCCCCACCACAGCTCTTAGAAAAAAACCTCGAAGTCCATGGCGGTTGAAAACGTAGCCTAAACCTGTCATGGTATTAATGATTTGAGGCACTTTTAAAAATCGCCCTACAAGAGTTCCATAAATAACTGGTTTAATGGTAAAGTTGTGCAGAATATCTGGCTGCAAAAATTGAAGCGCTTTATAAAGACTTTTTATAATTTGAAGTTCCTTTAATGGGTTTACACTTTTTCGGTCCATAAAAATGGGAAATACGGAAAAACCGAGACGGCTGATTTCGTCATAACCTTCCCACGGAGGGGCCACCACACTAACTCGATAACCGCTCCGCAAAGCTTCCTGGGCCAAAGGGAGACGATGGGACAAAAAGAAGCGAGGGTTGTTGACTAAAAAAACAACATGAGGTCTGGACAATTAAAGCCTCCAATATTTAACCCCCTCTTGATTCAAGGGAGAAAACACTCCCTTCACATCGGCAAAAACTCCTGGATTTTTAAGGTGCTTCAAGAAAAAGGCAGGACCCTTCTGGACCAAAACCCTGTGTGGGCTGGCCAATATTAAAGCATCCGATGGCTTCAAATCCTCTAAAGGAGTGGGAGCCATTTGAAAAAAAGTTTCCACCTCATTGGGATCCGCTAAAGGATCCACAATTTGAAGAGACACCCCCAAGGACTTGAAAGCTTGAACAATATCACTCACCTTAGAGTTCCTCAGGTCTGGACAGTTCTCTTTAAACGTTAATCCTAAAACAGAAATCTGGCTTTGACTCACATCCACTTTGGATCGGATTAACATCTGAATCACTTCCTGCGCCACATAAAATCCCATGGAATCGTTGATTCGTCGCCCTGCCAAAATCACTTCAGGATGATAGCCTATGCTTTCCGCTTTATATGTTAAATAAAAAGGATCAACGCCAATACAGTGTCCACCCACCAAACCAGGCGTAAAAGACAGAAAGTTCCACTTTGTGGAAGCGGCTTTTAAAACCTCTTGAGTGTCGATTCCCAGACGATGAAAAATCAAGGAGAGTTCATTCATAAAGGCAATATTTAAGTCTCTTTGTGTGTTTTCTATAACTTTAGCAGCTTCGGCCACCTTAATACTGGGCGCCCGATAAACCCCTGCTTCCACAACAGATTCATAAACTTGAGCCACTTGGTCCAAAGTTTCTGGTGTTTGCCCCGAAACCA
The DNA here is from genome assembly GCA_003694355.1 of Bdellovibrio sp. Lineage (GTDB taxonomy): Bacteria > Bdellovibrionota > Bdellovibrionia > Bdellovibrionales > UBA1609 > J124. Next base: position 6,358 of record RFKI01000210.1, on the reverse strand, counting down.
CTTTTAAAATAGTGGTAAAACGATGCTCCTTATCTCCAGGATTAATCCTTTCTGGGGAATAACCCAGAAAAAAATCTTTCCCACAAACAAGGCCTGACGCTTTTTCCAGAATAGGGGCACACTCTTCTTCAGTGGCTCCTGGATAAACCGTTGATTCATACACCACAATATCCCCTTTTTTTAAAGCTTGCCCCACCGTTTCTGAGGCTTTTTGGAGTAAAGAAAGGTCTGGACGATTTGCTGAATCAATGGGAGTGGGCACGGCCACAATATGAAAGTTGGCCGTTTTCAAATCTTGAGGGTTGGAGGTGTACTCCACTTGAGTGCTTTTTAGCTCCTCTTGACTGACTTCACAAGTAACATCTTGTCCGGCCTTCAACTCTTCAATACGCCTAGCATTGACATCAAATCCAATAGTTCGAAATTTTCTTCCAAAAGACACGGCTACGGGAAGCCCCACATAACCCAATCCCACAACAGAAATCACCACCTTATTTTCTAAATCTTTTTCCATTTCGATCTCCTACCTTCTTAAATCCCCAAAGGCCTTGAACACAAAAGGCCCCACCTATGCCTAAACCCAAATCCCAAAAGGAGTCTGTCCATTGAGAAGAGTTTATGGGCTCATAATATAAAATCACACCTAAGTCCAAAACTTCTTTAAACAACAACACACAAGCCAATAAGAAAATGGCTTTTTTCATTGAAAAAAAACCACGAAAAAGAAGCCACAAACTCGCCCCCACCAGAAAATGAGCATATCGATCCAAGGAGATGCCCCACAAAGAAAACTTTTCCAGGTCAATTCTTTTTTGAAAAGCCTCTATAGCAAGAATGATTGATTTCATGAAACTCCTACTCAATAAAGAGGCTTTGTTGCCGAGATGAGTTAAGGAACTTTTCATCCATAGGAATATCATCCAAATGCCGACGCGTGTATTCTGTAATCACTCTTCCTCGGGGAGTTTTTTGCAAAAAACCTTCCTGAATCAAATAAGGTTCATACACCTCTTCTAAAGTGTCTGTTTCCTCACTTAAAGAGGCGGCTAGTGTTTCTATCCCCACAGGTCCCCCAGCAAAGCGATCTCGAATTAAAAGTAAAATTTTTCGATCCATCAAGTCCAGACCCAGACGATCCACTTCCAGTTCATCCAATGCATATTGAGCCATTTTCAGATCAATGGTGCCATCCCCTTTCACCTGAGCATAATCCCGTACACGACGCAATAAACGGTTTGCAATTCGAGGAGTGCCGCGACTCCGACGAGCAATCTCTTCAGCTCCGCCCATATCCAGTTTTACCTCCAGCAAACGCGCTGATCTTTGAAGAATCTTTACCAGGTCTTTTCGTTGATAAAAAGAAAGCCTCTCCAAAATACCAAAACGATCTCTAAACGGCGCCTTTAAAAGCCCTGCCCGTGTAGTGGCTCCAATTAAAGTGAAAGGAGCCAACTGAAAACGCATGGAGCGAGCCCCTAAACCCTCACCCGTTACGATATCTATGCAAAAGTCCTCCATAGCACTGTACAAATACTCTTCAACTTCTCGACTCAAACGATGAATTTCATCAATAAACAACACAGAACGTGGTTTTAAACTGGTCAAAATGGCGGCCAGATCTCCTTTACGATGAAGAGCAGGCCCTGAAGTTGGTTTAAAGTCCACTCCCATGTGATGAGCAATAATATGAGCCAAAGTGGTTTTCCCTAACCCCGGAGGCCCACAAAGCAACAGGTGATCTAAAGGCTCTTCACGTTTCATGGCCGCTTCCACAAAGACCTGGATTTTGCTTTTGACTTTATCCTGACCCGGATAATCCTCAAAACACAAAGGCCTTAAACTTCTCTCAAATGTTTTTTCACCCGTCTGAGGTTCTGCATGAATCAATCTATCCAAATGACTCTCCCCTTAAATTTGTTGACTGAGTTCTGACAATCCTTTTCGCACCCCTTCCTGAAAATCAATCTGAGGATCTAATTGAGCCACAACACGTTCCACTTCCTGAGGATGGAAGCCTAAGTTCACCAAAGCAGAACGAATATCTCCTTTGACAGAAGAAGACGTTGAAACAGGGTGCCCCAAACCCACCAGCTTCCCTTTCAAACTGAGGATCATTTGTTCAGCGGTCTTCTTGCCTATCTTTGGAAGGGAGGTTAACCCCTTCACATCCCCCTCTTCAATCATTTGTAAAATAGAGTCAATACGAGCTCCAGAAAGAATTTTAATGGCCAAACGAGGGCCGATGCCACTCACTTTAATTAAAGACATAAACAATTGCTTTTCTGCCTGGGAAGAAAAACCAAATAAGGTGATCTGGTCTTCGCGAACATGAGTATGCACCCAAAGCTTTAAAACACTTTTCCCCTCAAGGTCATTTAAGGTGTTTTGAGAACAATAGAGCTCATAACCCACACCTTGAACATTCAAAATCAACGAGTCTTTATCTTGAAAAACACGTGTCCCCTGAAGAAATGCAATCATAACAACCTTTCCAGCTGTAAGTTCACTTGGCTGTACCTCCAATGACAATAAGCCAAAGCCAAGGCATCAGATTGATCTAAAAAACCAGATAAGGGGCCAAATTCCTGAGCCAACACAAAACGCACTTGCTCTTTGGAAGCATTTCCTGAGCCCGTTATCATTTTTTTCACCTTTTTGGCAGCATACTCATAAACCGTCGCTCCCAACTCAGCAGCAACTAACATACAGATACCACGAGCATGTCCCAGCTTGAAGGCACTATCCGCATTTTTTCCCAAAAAAACTTTTTCCACGACCATTTCCTTAAAAGAAAACTCTTGAGCCCAAGACATTAAAGAGCGCTTTAAAAAAAGAAGTTTTTCTTCAAAAGGAAGATTTTTAGGGATGCAAATCACATCAGCCTTAAGAAGTTGCGCCGCGCCATCATCCCTTAAAAGAAGAGCGGCCACCCCAGTTATTCGGCTTCCAGGGTCCACTCCTAATATCACTCTTTTCACAACAACCCCTCTTTCATTTTAAGTATAGGGGCCTCTAAAAAACAGGGTCAATGCGCCCCTTGGCAGCTCTCCTCCATCCATTTTTCCCTGTTAAAAGGCCATTCTCTATACTACAATTATTTTAATGAGCCCTGAATTTATAGAAAAGTATCAAATCCTATACACCCAAAACCCTGCTTCCAAAGTTTTTGCCCCACTTGCGGAAGCCTATCGTAAAATGGGATGGCTTGAAAAAGCAAAAAACCTTTGTGAGGAAGGACTGAAACACCATCCCACTTTTGCTAGCGGACACCTGGAATTTGCCAAGGTCTTACTGGATATGGGAAAACGCAAAGAGGCCATTTCCCATTTAAAAAAAGCCACTCAACTGAGCCCAGAAAACCTGAAAGCCCAAGAACTTCTTGCAGAAAGTCTTCTTAAGGAAAAAGAACCTGAAGAAGCTCTAAAAGCCTTTAAAATGCTTCTGTTCCTAAACCCTCACCACAAACGCGCCCAACAAGCCGTTAAAAAACTAGAAAGCCTCACCGCCAAGGATTTTGAACCAGAAAGTTTTAACCTGAAGCCTCTGTCTGAACTTCGAAAGGAGTGGGCCCAACAAAAACAAACCCCAAACACCCCTCTAACCTCCTCTCATCACTCCACACCACCCTCTGAAGAGGCCCTGGAACGTTTTCTCTCCCTGGCAGATGCCTTTATCGTAAGAAACAATATTGAACGAGCTTTAGAGGTTCTTAATGAAGCTGAACAATATATGGGCCCACACCCCCAAATCACCAAAAGACTTAAACTCATTCAAAAAAGGACCACTCCTTTCTCTGAGCCCCAAACCTCTGAGTCCGCCCCCCAAGAGCTCTCTCGCCAAGACCTTCTTCAACAAAAAAAAGTTCAGGTCCTTGAAACGCTCCTCCAGGCCTTTAAAGACAAGGCCATGCCCACAAAACCTTGATCAATGATTGACCACCCGTTCTCTCGCTTCTATTGTATTGTAAGAAAATAAAAGGGAGATTTTCATGTATCAAACCAGTGATTTTAAAAAAGGTCTTAAAATTCTCATTGATGGAGAACCTTACACCATCATTGACTTTCAACATGTCAAACCAGGAAAAGGCAATCAATTTACCAGAACCAAACTGAAGCACCTTATTACTGGAGCCAACCTTGAACGTACTATCCGCTCTGGAGAAAAATTCGACATTCCCGATGTTTCCTATAAAGACATGGATTTCCTTTACAGTGATGATTCTGGATTTCACTTTATGGACCAATCCGACTATGAACAACTTTGCTTGTCTCAAGAAGTGGTTGGAAATGCAGCTAACTTTCTGACAGAAGGTTTAACGGTGAAAGTATGTATTTTTAATGACCGGGCTGTGGGCATTGAACTTCCCAATTCGGTTCAACTTCGAGTGGTTCAAACAGAACCCGGTTTTAAAGGCAATACAGTCTCAAACACCACCAAACCAGCCACCCTAGAAACAGGACTTGTGGTGCAGGTTCCTCTTCATACCAATGAAAATGATGTTTTAAAAATTGATACACGAACGGGTGAATACATTGAGCGCGTTAGCATCAAGTAACGCACTCACGACCTTCATTCACCATGTTATTTAAAATAAAACAAGCCATTGCAAATAATAAAAATAGGCAGCATCTGAAGAGTCACTTTCATTCTTCAACCAAGCAGACCTTAAGAGTACTATCCTGAAAAAAGTCTGTCTTAAAGCGAAGGCCCTCTTTTCAAAGAGGGTTTCCTCATAGCCGAAGGAATAGACTTGTCGCGTCATTTCTGTCTGGAACCTCATTTAAAGGTCATAATAAAAAAAGTCCCATAATAATGAAGAAAGGCCTTGAACTTTGTCCATTGAAATTCAGATTTCCCACCTTTTAAAGCAGCACCAAGACCCTCTCCGTGTGGCTGAAGAGTTACTGCCCTCCCTTTCCACAAAAGACCAAAAAGCCTTTTTGCAGTTTCTCATTGCTTCTCAAAACTATCAATTGGCATTTCGTTGTTGTAAGGCCTGGCTATCCACACCAAAAGCTTTCCCCTGGGGAAGTTTTTTGCAACTATTCTACGAAGCTAATCTCCCTTTGATGGATCCTGACTGGAAAGCCATTCTGGAAGGCGCTACACAGTCCCTAGAAAACGCACACTCTCTTGTAGAGTTTTATACAGAACAAGTCCATGCACCTCCAGTCCAACAGCTTCGTGAAAAATTCCTGAAAAAAAGGAAAAAAGAATGGCTTAAATCAAAAGAAGACTTTTTAAAAAAAATCAATTATTTTAAGCAGCAGAATATGATCGAAGAAGAAAAAAAAGCCATCGAACAGTTTCAAGTTCTTTTCTTTAAAGACCTTTCAACCTATCAGCACCTCAAAGAGGATTTAAAGCTCAGGTGGTCAGCTCACATTATTTCAAAAAATAAGATTCAACAAAACCAGCCTCTCCCATTAAAAGATAAGGAATTTTCTCCTCAGGAAGAAATTTTCCTAAACAATATTTTAAATTTTTTCTTATCCCTGAAACTTAATGAAGAAACCGCTAAAAACAGTGCTTTGTTTTTCATCTTTCAGTCAGCTCATCATCATGCCCTGTCTTTCCTGGAGCAAATTCGCAATCATGTTTGGACGCCCGCCCTTTCCTGGATGTTCATTGAAACTCTCATCACAACTAAAAATTATGTCCGCGCCCTTGGAGAATTGGAGCTTATGCAAAAACAAGAAGCTCCTCATGACCCAGAACGTCCTTTTGCCATCAGGTATTTAAAGGCCCAGTGTCTATGGGGTATTGGCAAAAAACATAAAGCCATTCAGCTCATCCGTGAAATTCTTGAAGTTCGTCCTGACTATCGGTCTGCTCAAACTTTTTTTAATCAATGGACGGGGGTTACCCCATCATGATGTCCTCCAAAACCATCCGACACCTCTTTAAAAAGTCTTTGCCTTACCTCCTCCTTGGAGGGCTTCTTTTTTTTGCAGGCTTTATAAAAAGCTATCATTTGCCCAAATTAAAATCCTGGATCCTCTATGAATTAGAGCGCCAAAGCACTAAACACCTTCCTTTAAGAATTTGGCCCCATGATGTAAATATCTCCTTGTGGCCTATTGGAATTAAACTTAAAAACATTCAGGTTTTACCCAAAAAGCCACTTAAGCCCATCCTTCGCCCGCTAACGCTTAAAGAAGTCAAAATCTATTTAAGCCTTTTCGAGTTAGTCAAAGGACAGATTCATATAGATGAGCTCCACTTTAAAAAGGGAAAAGTCCATATCATTATACCAAAGACCTCCTCTTCAAAATCTCCTTCCCATTTTTTCAAATGGAAATGGTTAAAAATCATTCCCCTAAACCATCTTTTTCTTGAAGATATTGATCTTATTGTT
>RFKI01000209.1 GCA_003694355.1 Bdellovibrio sp. | reverse complement strand
GGTGTAGAGTATAGGATAAATAAAATAAAATTGGTGATGGCATCAAAAGAAGAGTTGTTTTTAAGCGCCTTAGCAATTCCAAGAGGGATGCAAATGAGATAAGTGAGAATAAGAGAAACCACACCAAATTGTAAGGAAATGGGGATGCGTTGAAGAATCACGTCAATAACGGGTTCCTCATAGCTGAAGCTTTCTCCAAAATCAAATGTGGCAAAGTTTTTAAGCCATTTAAGGTAGCGAATATGAAGAGGCTTATCAAAGCCGTATTGTTTTTTTAGGGCTTCTATCACTTCATCGGAAATACCATAATTGTTGTTGCCACTGACTTCTCCACCAGCTCCAGCAAATCGAATTTGTTGAATCTTTTGTTCAATAGGACTTCCAGGAGCCACATTAATAATAACAAAAGACACAAGCGTGATGCCTAAAAGAGTGATGAGCATCATAAGTAAACGGTGGGCAATGTATTTTGCCATTGATTCCCCCAGAGCGAATTAAGGCTCCATCCACCAGAACTGTTCACCAATTTCATATTTGTAGGTGGGTTTTTGCTGCTTTACACGTTTTGATTTTGCATAGAGGACATACTTGTTCACAAACATAAAAGTGTAGGGAGCATCTTGGGCAATGAGTCTATAAACCTTACGAAAAATTTTTATGCGTTTCTTTTTATCAAGTTCTTGTCGGCCTAGATCAATGAGTCGATCCACTTCTTTATTGCTGTAAGAGATAAAATTGGATCCCCCATTTTTGGCACTTTGTGAGTGCCAGATTTGCTTGGGATCTAAATCCACACTGCCTCCTCCCCATCCCAGGTTGACTGCATCAAATTTTTTCTCATCCAAAGCTTTTACGAGAGTATTCCATTCCACAAGCTTGATGTTCATTTCAATTCCAGCTTTTCTCAGATCCTCCTTATACATGGTGAAGTATTTTTCACTGTCTTTATTGGCGAACATAAGAGTGAAGCGAAAAGGTGTTTTTTGTCCGTTAATTTTTTTATCCAAAAGGCCATCTTTGTCAGAGTCTTTCCACCCAGCTTCTGACAGAAGCTGAGCCGCTTTTTGGGGATTAAAAAGAAGGGGTTTAACTTGAGGGTCGGCATAAACACTTTGTCGATACCAAGGGCCTGTGGCTAAAAGGGACATATTATAGCGAAATTTTTTATTCATCTCTTCTCGATTCATCAAGTGAGAAAGAGCCAGACGCACCTTTCTGTCCTGGAATAAAGGTTTTTTAAGATTCCAACCCACAAATCCGTAGCTTTTTGGGGCTAAATTTTCAGCTTTAATCTTGTCAATTTTTTGGGTCCAAATGGCTCCCTCTGTTTTTTTCACAAAAGCTTCTGGCGTCAGTGATAAATAATCCAGTTGTCCTTTTTTGAGCATCTCCAGCCGCACATTTTCGTTTTTTATAAAGCGAATAAAGATTTTCTGGAAGTTAAATTGACCTTTAAATTCAGGAAGGTGATTCCCCCACCATTTGGGATTTCTCTTAAGAATAATCGATTTGCCGCGATGATATTTGGCGAGAATATATGGACCACTTCCAATGATCTTTTTATTAACTTTTTTCTTGGGATCTCCATAAACATGCTGAGGGGCTACTTGAAGGGTCGCCAAAACATTGAGGTTGCCGAAGTACTTCTTTTTCACAGTGAATTTAACAGTATGGTCATCAAGAAGGATGCATTCTTTAATGTTTTCATAGTAGGGGCGAAGGTGAGCTGTTGCAAAGCGATCATCTCGAATCACATCAAAACTGAATTTAACGTCTTTAGCTGTTAAGGGTTTGCCATCGTGCCAGAAAACGTTTTTTCGAATATGAAAAATATACCAAAGGCCTTTGGGATCTTTTTTAAGATCATCGGCTAGCCAAGGGGTGAGTTCATAGGTGTCAGGATCATGAATCATTAGGGTATCAAATGTGTATTTTTGCACTTCAGAAGCATAAACATCTGTGCTGGTAATGGGGTTTAGAGATTCAGGTTCTGCACCGAAAGTGATATAAAACGTGTTTTTCTCTTTTGTGTCTTTTTGGGTGGAGCAGGAAGTTATAAAAATCAGGAGAAAAGCTAAAAAATAAATACGCATGATTTATCCTTTCTTAAGAGAAAGTGATTGGCCTTTGTTTGTTAAGAAACTACAATAACTCACAATGCTTACAAAAGAAAAGAGCCTTTTGGAGGCTGTTAAGGACAACGCGTTAATGAAGTGGCTCAAAGCCCTTTATCATTGGGTTATGAGTTGGGAACAACATCCCTGGGGCTTACCTGTGCTTTGTTTTCTGGCGGCTATAGAGGCCATATTTTTCCCTTTACCTGTGGATCCTTTAATTATTTCCATGGGAGCAGCTCGCCCTAAAAGGGCGCCCTTCTATGCTTTTCTCGCCACCAGCTTTTCTACATTGGGAGCCCTTGGAGGATACGCCCTTGGTTTTTGGTTGTGGGGCCAAGTGTCTTCCTTTTTCTTTCAGTATGTTTTCTCCCCAGAAGCCTTTCATCTTGTGATGCATAAATTTTCAGAAAATGCTTTTATGGCCATGTTGCTTGCTGGTCTCACCCCTTTGCCTTTTAAGGTTTTTACAGTTTCAGCTGGGGTGGCCTCTTTGCCTTTGGGAGAGTTTCTTGTTGGCACTTTTGTGGGTCGGGGTTTGCGTTTTATGGCTCTGGGTTTTGTTTTCTATTGCTGGGGGCAGGACATTCGGGAAAAACTGGAAAAAAACTTTGAAATAATTACTTTGTTAACAGGAGTGCTTTTAGTGCTCTTTTTTGTTGTTTATAAATTTCTTTTTTAAGGGAACTTATCCATGATTTTTGGTCTGAGGGACTCCAAAGAAAAAGCTGCTTTATGGTTATACCCCATTCCTTGGGATGTGACCGCTTCCTATGGAAAGGGGACGGCTTTGGGACCGGAACATATTTTAAAGGCAAGCCCTCAACTGGATCTTTATGATTATGATTTCGGCAGTGTTTATCAAAAGGGTATTTATTGGCACCCCATTTCTAAAGAAATTCAGAGAAAAAACCAAGAGCTCAATGTTATTTCTCAAAAATTGATGGCTTCTTGGGAGAACGAGGAAGATTTGCCTTCTGAAGAGTTAAAGAGGGTGAATGAGGGCAGTCAATGGCTCAATGAGAAGATCTTCTCCTGGACAAAACTGGCTTTGGAACAATCCAAAAAAGTGGGCTTTGTGGGCGGAGAACACTCCAGTATTTATGGAGGCCTTAAGGCTCTTGTGGAGGCTTATGAGGGAGATTTTGGAATTTTGCATATAGATGCTCACGCTGATTTAAGAAAAGCCTATCAGGGATTTGAACACTCCCATGCCAGCATTATGAGAAATGTATTAGAGTTGCCTCTTCGGGGGCCTTTGGTTTCTGTGGGAGTTCGTGATTTTTGTGAAGAAGAGGAATTTTATATTCAAAGTCACTCTCACAAGGTTCAAGTTTTTTTTGATCGGTTTTTAAAACAAGGCCTTTTTGAGGGGCGTTCCTGGCAGTCCTTATGTGAAGAGGTGGTTTCATGCTTACCACAACAGGTGTATATTTCTTTTGATATAGATGGTCTCTCTCCAGAAAATGCTCCAGGGACAGGAACTCCTGTTCCTGGAGGACTGAGCTTTGATATGGCCATTCATTTGTTGGTAACACTGGCTCGTTCAGGGAGGAGGGTCATTGGTTTTGACCTATGTGAGGTGGCACCCTCTCCTCATACAGAGTGGAATGGGAATGTGGGTGCTCGTATTCTCTATAAGCTTTGTGCCTTAAGTTTGCAGTAAATTATCGATTGGCGTAGCGCTTCATCATGGACTCTCGAATTTCTGCACCTTCAATACTCAATCGGGTCCATGGAATGGCCAAAAGTCGTTCTTTTTCAATGGGCTCTTCAGTTTCTTCGCAAATGCCATAAGTTCCGTTTTCAATTCGGGCTAGAGCCATTTCGATTTCTACTAATTGTTTGCGAAGACGTTCATTCATGTTCAGAAACTCACTTTCTGCCATAGCCCGAAGAGTTTGGTCGCCTTCATCTCCGCCTCGGTAATCATCGGCATTGTTTAGTTCCTTTCTGGCATCTTCTACGCGGTTAAGGATTTCTGTTTTTTTCTCTATCAAGAGCTTCTTACACTCCAGAATGAACTCTTTTGTAAACTCAGATGTCATATTTCCCTCCCCTCTGTTTACTTATTTACAAAAACATTTTGTAAATAGTGCCAAATTGGAACTGAACTATTTACACACAACTTTCAGGTCCCTGGCAAGAAAAAAATTAAATTTTGTGAAATAGTACAAGTCCTTGACCTTAGGCGATATTTTAGTTTTTTCGCATAACGTTAGGACTGTAGCTATTCATTTTATATCCTTTTCTTACAACCTCAAAATAAAAAATTACGCGCTATATCAAAATGAGACTTTTGTATGTTTTTCATTTTACCAAAGCCTTTCTAGGCTTTGCTTTTAAGCTGACAGGCCAGTGTGGCAGAAAGGTTAAAAAAAGAAAAAATGGAGAAAATTTAGGACTTTTGTGGGGGCTTAAAAGCTTAAGCGCAAAACACGGCGCGGGCGCCAGACATGCTGTCTTGAAATCCAAAATTTTTTTCCAAACTGGTTTTGTATATAAAACCAGTCTTCTTCTGTATCCAGATATTTAAAAGGGGTGTATCGATCTGCAATGGGAGGAGTGGCCAAAGGAGTTTTAGGACCGGGTTTGAGATGAAGAGTGCTCACATTAACGCGAACCACAAGGCACTGATAACGGTTGGTTACAAGACGGCGGTGAATCCAGTGTTTAACTCCATCAACGTCTCTCACTTGATACCAAAAGCCCTGGCTTTTTATTTTTACTAGGGGCATATATCGTCCCACAACCCAGGATATTGGATATTGACGACCGGGCCCCTTTCTTAAAAACGCTTTAGAGGAAGAGACACACAGGGCTTGAAGGGAGAAGGGAAAAAAGAAACAAAGGATAAAAAAGTTTTTTTTCATAAGTTGGCCCTTTTTCTGATGACCTTTTAGGAAATTTTAAGGAAAACTTTTTACTTTGTATAGTAAGTGGTGGGAGAGAAAATGAATGTGTGGCCATCTATTTTAGGAATCATTGGAGGGTTTGTTTTATTACTTCTAGGAGGGGAGGGTTTAGTTCGAGCAGCTGTCAGTATTGCTGCTCGATTGAAAGTGAGCGCCATTGTAATAGGGCTGACGGTGGTGGCTGCTGGCACCAGTGCTCCAGAACTGTTAACCAGTTTCTTAGCTGCTTTTAAAGGCATTGATGATATTTCAGTGGGGAATGTGATTGGTTCGAACATATTTAATTTATTAGTGATTTTAGGAATATCCGCTTTGGTTCGTCCTTTTCTTATCAAACAACAGGATTTTAAATGGGATGTTGTTTTTTTACTGACCTCCACTTTCTTCTTTTTTGTGTTTCTTTTTACTCATCGGGAGATTTCTCGTTTGGAAGGGGGTCTTTTCCTCTTGGCCCTTTCTGCTTATTTTCTGGTTTCTGTGGGGCTAGCTAAAAAAGGGCATCGGTCAGAGATTGCTGGAGAACTTCAGGAGGAAATAAAAACGCTTCGTTTTGTCTGGCAAGATATTTTATTCCTAGTGGGAGGAAGTTTATTTTTGATTTATGGGGCTCAGCTTGTTCTTTCCAATAGCCTGGTCTTGGGGCGTTTTTTTGGAATTTCTGAACGTATTCTCGGCTTAACGGTTGTTTCTGTGGGAACGGGTTTACCAGAGTTGGCGACTTCTTTTGTGGCTTCCTTAAGGGGGCAGAGTCATTTGGCTGCAGCCAATGTGGTTGGCTCAAATATTATCAATACTTTAGGGGTTATTGGTAT
>RFKI01000208.1 GCA_003694355.1 Bdellovibrio sp. | reverse complement strand
TCTAGAAATTGACCAATCTCTTTTTAAATGGATCAACCAAAAGGGGGCCTTTTCTCTGGGCGATTCTTTTTTTCCTTTTCTCACCAATATCCTTCATGTTCCATCGACTCTTGGAACTTTACTGCTTCTTCTCATCCTTTGGGCCATCTGGAAACGTCAAAAGGCCCTTCCCTATATCGCAGCCCTTTTTCTGAGTGTGGGAGTAACTGACCTCTTCTCTTTTCGAGTGATTAAACAAATTTTTTACCGACCCCGCCCTTACCTCACACAACCCCAAACGGTTGTTCGAGTTCCCTATGCCCCAAAAAGCTCCAGCTTCCCCTCAAATCACGCCGCCAATACGGCGGCTTTAGCCACCATCTTATCCTGGGCCTTTCCTCAAGGCCGTGTTTTCTTCTGGATGATTGCGTTTTTAATGGGATATAGCCGCATCTATGTAGGAGTACATTACCCTTCTGACGTGTTAGCTGGATGGTTTTTAGGCGCTTTTATAGCTTGGTCTGTAAAGATAGCTATTATGACTTATTTAAATAAAAAACGGCCTGACATTCTGGACAGCTAAACCGAATAGGAAACTCCGGACTCTGAGACTTCAATGAAATTTCTTTGTGGCACCCTGGACACTTTAAAGCACGAGTCGTGATCTTGTGAGTGATCGAAAAAGTCATCCAAAAAACCACAATAGATGCAATCAAAAAGGCTGGAACAAGAATAAAATGAAGAATAGGGATAAAAACAAACCCCACTGCCAATAAAAATAACACAATACTCGACTTCAAGGCAGCCTTTATCCTATCTCTCAACTCAATCTTCTTAACCTCAATTTCTAAAGGATCTTTTTTTCCATCTAAAGTCTCTATGTAACACAAATAAGTCATAGGCAGCTCTCTTTCAGGTTAAAGTGATTCCTATTTTTTTTCTAATTCTTTTCATAAAAGAAGAAGCTTTCACTCTCGCTTTCTCAGCCCCTTCCTCCAAGGTCTTTATAATGAGGGAGGGATTGTCCATATAATTCTTGTAGAGCTCTCTTTTAGGGCCTAGCTCCCTTTCCATCACTTCAAAAAGTCGCTCTTTAGCCTCCCCCCAGCCAATACCTTTTCTATATTTTTCTTCCATTTCCTGGACTTCTTCCTGAGAAGCAAATTCTCTAAAAAGAGTAAATAAAATAGAGTCCTCTGGATCTTTAGGAGCCTCTGGAGGTAAAGAGTTCGTCTTGATCTTCATAATCAACTTACGCAACTTTTTAGGTTCTTCAAATAAGGGGATATAATTGTTATAACTTTTGCTCATTTTCCGGCCATCAAGGCCAGGAATAACTTTCGTGTTTTTTTTTATTACTATCTGTGGAAGCGTAAAAACCTCTCCATAAACATGGTTAACCTTTTGAGCAATATCTCTTGCAAACTCTACATGCTGAATTTGATCTTCTCCAACAGGAACCTCATTGGCCGAAAACAATAAAATATCTGCAGTCATCAAAATTGGATAGGAGTAAAGCCCCATATTAACTCCTTTATCCAAATCTTTAATGCCTTTCTCCTGGTTTTCTTGAACCTTTGCCTTATAGGCATGAGCTCGATTCATAAACCCTTTAGGAGTAAAACAAGAAAGTACCCACAGTAATTCAAAAATTTCAGGAATGTCAGATTGCCTATAAATCACCGTCTTTTGAGGGTTTAAACCACAAGCCAACCATGCGGCTGTTAACTGCAATGTCCATTCTTTCAATTTTTTAGGATCATGAACATGTGTTAAAGAATGATAATCCGCCAGGAATAAAAAAGATTGAACTTCAGGGTCTTCAGCCATCGCTAAAGCTGGCTTCATAGCTCCTAAATAATTACCAATATGCGGCTGACCTGTTGGTTTAACACCCGTTAATACAACTTTTTTCATAAAAACCCTCAAAGGCCCTCATTAAACACCTGTTTTCTAAAAGACGCAACCAGAGGCTCCATAGAAAAATATTGATTTTTAACATAAGGCCTCCTAAAAAGACGCTATGCAGAGAAAAAACACACCACTCATTGTCTGGCTTTTTACCCTCACCTTTCTGGTCATTCTGATGGTGATCGTAGGTGGTGTGACTCGCTTAACTGACTCGGGCCTTTCCATGGTGGAGTGGAAACCTCTTTTAGGAATTATCCCACCTCTTTCTGAAAAAGACTGGATGGAAGTTTTTGAGAAATATAAACTCTATCCCCAGTTCCAAAACGTCAATTTTCATATGACTCTTAAAGAGTTCAAATCTATTTTTTTCTGGGAATACCTTCATCGTTTTTTAGGGCGTTTCATCGCCATTATTTTTTTACTTCCTTATTTTTTTCTTAATTCAAAAAAGAAAATTCCTACCTCATATAAAAAACCCCTTCTTTTTGCGTTCCTATTAGGTGGTATTCAGGCTATTGTGGGATGGTGGATGGTGAAAAGTGGCCTCATAGATAATCCTCGTGTCAGTCATTATCGACTCATGATACATCTTCTCATTGCTCTTTCCATCCTTTCGATTTTTATATGGATCCTTACAGATGCCTTAGGCCTTTCTTTTAAAAAAACCGTCTTCTCTGCTAGAAAACATTTAATCCTTTTCCTTCACCTTTTGTTACTTCAAATTATTTATGGAGCCTTTATGGCTGGAACACGAGCTGGATACCTCTTTAACACTTTTCCTAAAATGGGACCCTCATGGATTCCTGATGGTCTTTGGGCTCAATCAAACCTCTTTTTAAATTTTATTAATAACCCCGTTATGATCCATTTTATTCACAGGATTTTGGCCTTCATTATTCTCTTCTATACATTTTTTCTTTGGTTCAAAGGAAAGAAAAATTCTTCTCTTTTTCTGATATTATTCCTCCTTGTTGTTTTTCAAATTCTCTTGGGAATAAAAGTAGTTATCTTAAGTGTTCCCATAAGTATCGCAGCTATTCATCAGCTTACAGGTGTACTTATCTGGTCTCTAACGATTTCCCTTATCAAACAAAATAAAAAGGCCAGTTAGTTCTTTAAATAGTGATAGATAAAATAAATCGATATTCCAGCAAAGCCCAAAGGCATTAAAGTCATAAAAGCAGTTGTTCCCAAAAAAGCACCTTGACTGCCATCCTGTCCAAATCCACAAACACTGCAAGCTTCAGCTAAAGGAGAAACTCCAATAATCACACTAAGATTAACAAAGAGGTTTCGGAAAAATCTCATTTTAAATCTCTCTTAAAAATACAATAGACCATACAAAACTGGCCATATACCAACAACCATAAACCAAAACATCATCAAAGCAATCATAACATCTTTCTGATATTTCCTACGGAACCCTTTCCAAACAAATAAAATCGCTAAAGCCCCACTTAAAGCATGAGCCGCATGAGACCCTATGAGCAAATAAAAGACTGAACTAAAAATATTACTTTTTAAGGTCATCCCATAGGCAAAAAGTCTGACCCACTCAAACCCCTGAAACCCCACAAAAAAAGAGCCCAATAAAAAAGAAATAAACATATAAAAAAGGGCTTTTTCTCTTTTGCCTTTCATATCAAACAAGCGATAAGCATAGTATAATAAAACACCACTTAAAAATAAGGCAAAAGTATTAAAGGCTGTTGATAAAACAGGCAATCGCACGCCTTCAGGGGGAACCCAAAAATTGGAACGAGATCGAATCACAAAATAAGCACTGATTAATCCAGAAAAGAACATTATTTCCGTAAAAACAAAAAGCAACATTCCTAAAATGGGAGAGGGGATCTTTTTCTTTTGAACGGCTCCTGATGCCATAACATGTCCACTCATTTTTACTCATGCCCCCCATGATCTAATTCGACAGGTTGTTCAATAACCTGTTTTTCCCAATGCTGGCCTTCAGGCATTAACACATCAGGGCTTGTCCCTCCCACAAAAAGAAAAACCATTAAAACCATGCCAATTAAAAGGTAAGAAATATACTTCTTTTCAATATTTAAATGCATAAAATGATTGGCCACCATTGTGGCTTTTACTATAGCAATTCCAAAAGCTGTTAAAAGCGTCACTAATTTAATTCCTAGCATGGGCCCCAGAACACTTAAAATAAGCAAAACAACTAGGATAGCCCAAATTTTTACATAATGTTTAGGGGAAGTCTCTGCACTCATATAAAACCTCTCTTACTTTGCAATATACAACAATGGAAATAAAAAGATCCAAACAATATCAACAAAGTGCCAATAAATTCCTATCAACTCCACACGATGTAAATTCTTATTCTTAATAGTATCAAAAGAAATGATGGCCATAATAACCATTCCTGCGATCACGTGAAGTGCATGAAGTCCTGCTGCTGTATAGTAAAAAGCCCAAAAAAGACTTTTTGTCATCACAAAGCCATGATGTATTTCTCCTGTCCACTCAATAGACTTAATGATCAGAAAAATAAAGCCCCCAAGAATGGTTAACCAAAGGTATCGAAAAGCTTTCTTTCCATCTCCATGTTCGGCCGCATGATGACCTAATACAACAAACAAGCTGGATGTTAGTAAAACAAAAGTATTTGTGGCTCCTGCTAAAGTATGCGTATTGGCAGCTTCAATGGACCAAGCATCATGTAAAAGACGATACATAACATAGCTTCCCAGGAGACCACCAAAAATAACAATTTCAGAGGCTATAACCCACCAAACGGCCAAACGCCCTGTTGGAATTCCTGTAGCACTTCTTGTTGTTGCAATTGGCTGATGCATAAACCTTCTCCTTTAAACCCTATGCTTTTTCATTTTGCGGCCAATAATCTAGCTCTCGACCAGGAACACTATATTCATATGGAGGTCGATAGACTTGAGGTAGTTCAGGAAAGTTTCCATGAGGTGGTGGAGAGGCCGCTGCCCACTCTAAAGTATTGGCCCTCCAAGGATTCTTTTCTGCCTTTTTCCCTTTAAAAATACTATAGAAAAAATTAAAAAGAAAAACCACCTGAAAAGAAAGCATCACAATCAATGAAACGGTGGCAAGAATTCTAAGATCCTGCAAATAGGGTTTTGCTAGTTCAGGGAAGTTTTCATAGCTATAAATCCGACGATGCTGTCCAGCTAATCCTAAAAAGAATAATGGCAAGAAAATCAGGTTAAAAGGAATCACAGTCCCCCAAAAGTGTATCTTTCCCAAGGTTTCATTCATATGACGTCCAAACATCTTTGGAAACCAGTAATAAATTCCAGCAAACACTGAAATAATAGCAATGGGAACAAAA
The DNA here is from genome assembly GCA_003694355.1 of Bdellovibrio sp. Taxonomy (GTDB): domain Bacteria; phylum Bdellovibrionota; class Bdellovibrionia; order Bdellovibrionales; family UBA1609; genus J124. Next base: position 2,832 of record RFKI01000208.1, on the reverse strand, counting down.
GTATAATGAAAGTGCGCTAAAACAAAGTAAGTGTCATGAAAATAAATATCAGATCCACTGGACCCTAAGAAAATACCCGTAACTCCTCCAATAAGAAATTCAGCGAGAAAAGCCAAGGCAAAGAGCATGGGAGTCCGCAGTTCAATAGAACCGCCAAAAAGAGTTGCAATATAGGCAAAGCACATTTCTGTTACAGGAATAGAGATTAAAATGGTTGTGATTGTAAAGACATTGGCCATTCGAGGATCAATACCCGCCACAAACTGATGGTGAGCCCAGACAAAAAAGCTCAAAGTTCCTGTGGCAATCGTGGTATAAAGAATGGTCTTGTATCCAAAAAGTTTTTTACGGGCAAAAACAGTGATCACTTCCGCAACAATCCCCATAGCTGGCAATAAAACCACGTAAACTTCTGGATGCCCAAAAAACCAGAACAGGTGTTGCCATAAAATGGGATCTCCTCCTTTATTAGGATTAAAAAAGCCAATATGATAAATTTGATCAAACAACAACATCACAGCCCCTGCGATCAAAGGACCTGCAGAAGCCATAAAGACGATACTAGCAATCACAATCATCCAAAGCACAATGGGAATATCCCACATCTTCATACCTGGAGCCCTGGAGTTCATCAAAGTGGTGATGAAATTAATCCCTCCCAACAAAAATGCCACAAACTCCAAAGCCACAGCCGTCAACCACATAGGAGCACCTAAAGGAGTTAAGTTATATTTGGCCTGAGCAGACAAGGGCGGATAAGATGTCCAAGCTCCACTAAAGCCTCCTCCTGGTACGAAAAAAGAAGCAATCAATACAATCGCACTAATCAAAAATATCTGATAAGAAAGACGGTTGAGACGTGGAAAAACCATGTCATCACAACCAATCATTAACGGAATTAAATAGTTTCCAAAGGCCGCAATAAGAACGGGCATGGCCACCCAGAAAATCATAATGCTCCCATGGTTCGTTACCAACTCATTATATAAATTGGGTGTCACAAGCCCCAAGCCAGGCACCTCAATTCCAGGGAAAGCCAATTGCATCCGAAACCCATAAGCAAAAAAGCCTCCGATCAAAGCCATAAACATCCCTGTAAAGAGATATTGCATGGCGATCACTTTATGATCCGTGGAAAACAAATACTTGGAAAAGAAACTCTGTTCATGATGGTCGTGACTCATACCCTCTTCCTCACTTACTTTTTAGCTGTGTTTATTCGATTACCGTTAACTTGAGCCATCCTTTGGTGCTCCAACCACGTCCTGTGTTCTTCTTCTGTTTCTATATATAGCTTGGCACCCATAATTCCATGCCCAATACCACATATTTCTGCACACTGAATATCAAACTGACCTGTTTTCGTGGGCTTAAACCACCCCGTGATTGTTCGTCCAGGAACCGCATCCTGTTTCAAACGAAACACTGGAATGGAAAAGCTGTGTAACACATCATCTGATTTTAATTTAAATTGATAGGTTTTATTAACAACAACGTGGAGTTCATCAACTGTTTTCACATCATCCTTTGTACCTAGTTTTCCATCCAAACCAGGGTGTGTGAACTTCCATGCCCATTGCTGCCCAACAACCTCAATAACCGCATCTGGTTTAGGAAGTGTTTGCTTGATTTTTACCCAGGTTTGAATAGCAAAAAAGATGATAAATAGGTCACAAACAATCACCGCATAATGGGGCCAGTGAAGCCACTTTTTAGAAACCTCTTCTTCCCCAGTGATATATTGAGCCTTTGGACTCGCCTTCCGACGGTATTTAACAATAAAATAAAAAAGAACGGCTTCAGCCAACAACAACCAAAACCCTCCTAAAACAGCAATAAGAACTATTAAAAAATCAATGTCCCCTGCAAAACTCGACGCCCGCTCAATAATGTATTCCATACTTCTTTGCCCCTTAAACCTTAAAATTTAGTGGATAAATATGCAGCCACACAAAAGGCCACAACAGAAACCAGTAATATATAATAAAACCTTCTTGAAAAGGCATCTGGTGAGTCTTCCACTGAATGCTGTTTTTCCATTGATCCATTTCTCCCTATAAGCTTTTTAGAGTCACAATGACTTTATATAAAAGATAACATCTTGAATATCTTTGTCGCCTGACAAAGTGGCTGCCATAGGAGCCATTTGTGCCCCTTCTGGATCTTTAGAGGCATCTCGACCTCGAATGCCTTTTTGAAAATTCTTTATTTGTTTCTTAATATACCAAGCATCCAAATGAACAAGAGGTGGTGCTCCAATAGCTTGATTCCCCTGTGCCTTGGGACCGTGGCAAGCCATACAGGTCGCAAACTTAGCCTGCCCATTGGCTTTATCACCTGAAACTTCTTCTTTATGAGAGCTCGGCTTTAAACTAGCCACATATTCTGCCACCACCTCGATGTCCTTATCTTTCAAGGTCCGAGCCATAGGAGCCATTCGCATGCCTGCAATATCTTGAGGATGTTTACCCCTCACTCCTTTTTTAAACTTCACAAGCTGTTTTTTTACATACCAGCTTGGGAGTCCTGCAATCTGAGGAACTTCTATATCAGGCTTTCCTTCTCCATGAGGACCATGACAAGCGGCGCAAAGTTTAAAGACTTGCTGGCCTTGATGAGCCCATAAGCTAAAAGGAAGAAACACAAAAAGAAAAATAAAGAGCTTCACAGAAATCTCCGTTGTTTCAAGATGTTTTACTTTTTTTGTCAACACTGCTTGTTTCATACATAATTAATAGTTCTCATCTTATTGTCAATCATGGATCCTAAAACTATCTTGGACATCACGCATTATTCAAGACAAAAACATCTGTTTTTCAAATTTTCAAAGAC
>RFKI01000207.1 GCA_003694355.1 Bdellovibrio sp. | reverse complement strand
ATAACGATCAAGAAATTAAAATAGACTCTCTTATTAAATTTTATTTAAGCCGCTTTGTTAAGGAAAGCGCCAAGTAACCCTTATTCATGAAACGAGCCATTCCCTTTTTCAAAGTTGGCGATATTGTCTGGGGACAAATAGAAGAACAAGTTTCAGACGAATATCTCATTGTTAGTTTTGATGGAGACCTTGTAAGAGTTCAAAACAAAACCGGGCAAACCTTAAAAAAGGGAGATCGCATTTCTCTACAAGTGACCCAAATCTCCCCTCTGCACTTAACGCTTCACACTTCTTCGAAAACAAAAATTTAGCTCAGATTGTCATTAATATCAATACGAGGGAATTCCACCTTTTCTACAATGGGCGGATCTTTTTTCAAACGTGTTGGAATATAACGCCGTGAAGTTTTTTTAACATTCTCTTCTGTGGTTTTCTTTAAAGACCCTGAAATCGGCTTCAGAGCCTCTGGAGTTTCTTTCATAAGTTGTTGCCCCACATTGAGCATGGCCTTTCCTGCCGTTTGTACAGCTCCCTCCGCTGAGTCCACAATTTTATGAGTCACATCTTTAGCTTTGTTCATAATTTTTTGAGTCGCCTCACTAATTATTTGAGATTCTTTTTCCATCTTTTCTTGTTTTTTCTCAAATTCTTCACAAGCTTTTTTAAACTCTTCTCCAACTCTTTTTAAGGAGTCCATCTCTTGAGCCAGCGGAGGCTCTGACGTAAACATCTTCTCAGTTTCTTCTGAAGTCAAAGGGGTCTTTGGTTCAATGAAAACAAGTTCTTCTTGGCCACTCTGAGCTTCCTTATTATCCTCTCGCAAAGCCTTGGCTTTTTGAATCCAACGAGGCAAATGCTCCTCATCAAAAGCCAGCTCTTCTTTATTAACAGAAACAATAAATTCCACCTCACCTCGACTTAAATCCACTTTCTCTAAAATCTCGTCCACAGAGAGCCCAGCATGAGCCAACTGAGCCGCCTTCACATACTTCACTGTTTGTTGTCGCTCCACGATTTCTTCATGAGGGATTTTTTCCTGAAAAATCTCAGCCACCTCAATGCTTTTATCCATAGAGCGCTCAAGGGTGTGCACCTGCTTTTTAGCTTCCGTGATTTTCTCCTGAACAATGGCAGCCTTTTTTTCCAGAAGTTGATTTAACTGATGCACTTGCTTGTCGGTTCGATCTGAAAGATCCTCTAAAATAGAAATCTTGCTTTGCAAGAGCTGAAGGCCTCGACTTAGCCGAGGATCCTCTTGAGGGGGACGCCTTAACTTCACCCACAAAACAATAAATCCCAACAAAAAAATCACATTCACCGCTATTTGAGCCAAAACCCAACCAGACATAAAGACCTCCCCTCTCCCACCCTTTTAAAGGCTTCTTTTATTTTATCTCAAGATATTGTCTGGCCGCAACAAGGCTAAGGGCCAGCAAACCCTATGAAGAGAAAGACTTAAAAAAGCTCTGAAGGCGACGATGGGCTTCTTCCATTCTTTCCCTTTTGAGCGCAAAACTTAAACGCACAAAACCTTCCATACCGAATTCAATCCCTGGAACTGCAGCAATCAACTGCTCTTCCAAAAGAAGACGACAAAGGTGACGAGAATCCGTCACCGTTTGTCCTTTATAGGAAGCTCCCAAATAAGCGGAGATATCAGTCCATAAATAAAAAGCCCCATCCGGTTCTATAACCTGAATAGAAGGTAAATCTGTAAATAACTGACACACGAATGTTTTAATGGATTTCAGTTCCTCACGGGCCTGTTTTAACTCAGATTCGGCATGCTCAAGAGCCCAAAGAGCAGCCCACTGAGAGGGCGTACAAGCCGAACTCACAGATTGACTTTGATAACGAGTCATTGCCGAAATCCATTCCTCTGGCCCCAAAGCCCAACCCACTCTCCATCCTGTCATGGAATAGGTTTTTGAAACTCCATTTACAATAAGGGTTCTTGACTGTAGCTCTGGACAAACTTGAAGCAGATGAGGCGCCACCTCACATGAAAAAACAAGACGATTATAAATATCATCACTGATAATAAAAAGATGAGGGTGTTTGAGGAGAACTTGAGCCAGAGCTTCTAGCTCTTCTTTGGAATACATTTTACCCGTTGGGTTGCTTGGGGAATTTAATAAAAGAAGCCGTGTTTTATCACTAATAGCCTGCTGCAATTGTTCTGCAGTCAGCTTAAACCCGGAGGTCGAAGAACAGGGGATTTTTTGTGGACAAGCCCCCGCTAACTCTACCATGGTGGGATAACTCACCCAATAAGGAGCCGGAATTAAAACCTCATCTCCTGGATCCAGTAAAGATTGCATGGCACTGAACAAAATAAATTTACCACCCGAAGACACGGTAACTTGCGAAGGTTGATACTCCAAAGACAGAAAACGTTTCGTCTGCTGGCAAATGACCTCCCTCAACTCAGGAATGCCAGCAGCCGGCGTGTATTTCGTTTTGCCTTCGTCAATCGCCTTCTTGCCAGCTTCCTTAATAGAAGGGAATGTGTCCCAATTGGGTTCTCCCACTGAAAGAGAAATCACATCTTTTCCTTGAGCTCTTAATTGTTTGGCCTTAGCTGCCATTGCCAAAGTGGGAGAAGGCTTTAACTGTTGCACCCGTTGAGATAACCTCATAAAACTCTCCTTTTTTTCAAGGCCTCAATAACAGGTTGGGGCAATAACCCTTCTAAAGCGCCTCCCCCCCGCGCAATCTCTTTAACCAAGCGAGAAGATGTGGCCGCCTGTTCTGGGCTCGAAAACACAAAAAAGGTCTCAATCTCCGGGGCCAATTTTTTATTAAGTTGAGCCATGGCTCGTTCATTTTCAAAATCACTCACTCCCCGTAATCCACGAATTAACACTTGTGCCCCTAGCTCTCTTGCCTTGTCCACAACCAGCCCTGGGCAAGCCTGAACTTCAACATTTAAGCCATCTAAAGACTTTTTAACCAGGTTCACTCGCTCCTCCAGAGAAAAAAAGTATTGTTTTCCCTCGGCCGAAGCAACAAGCACCGTTAAAGGCTGAAAAAAAGGTTGAACTCTTCGAATAATATCCACATGCCCTAACGTAATGGGATCAAAACTTCCAGAGTATACAGCAGCTTTCAATGGCCTCTCCTTTTGAAACTCTTTCTTTACTCTTTCTTTTTAAAAAAAGAAACCTTTTTGTCTCCAAAATCCCTTTGTCGGAAAAGACTCAAAGGCCCATAGACCTCTTCCACCTTTTCTCCCGGACCTGATTCAATCACGACCAGACTCTGAGCTGCTAAGCTTCTTCCCTTCGCCAGAGCGCTTAAAGTCTTATGAGCCAGCTTTTCTGTAAATGGAGGATCAATGAGAATAATATCAAAAGGCCTTTCATTTTTTTTTAAAAACAGAAAAACATCTTGAGGATATATTTTATAGTTATCTATAGGAACTTTCAAAAGATCCAGATTTTTCTTCAAGATCCTCAAGGACTGCCTGGAACTCTCCACAAAACAAACATGTTGAGCCCCTTGAGATAAAGCTTCAATCCCCAATGAGCCTGTTCCAGCGTACAAGTCCACAACGTGAGCCTGAGCCAAGTAAGGGCGTAAAGAATTAAAGATGCTTTCTTTTGTTTGGTCTGTAGTGGGACGAATATGAGAAGCCTTAAATGCGGTTAAGCGACGCCCTTTATACTTTCCAGAAATAACTCTCATTTACTCGGGTTTCTCAGGTTCTTGCCGAATTTGCAAGATAAATTCTCTAATTTTTTTCCTTCCTTCAGGGGTCATAGAGATAAAATGCATTTCTGCAAGACGTATGACCTTCCGTCCTTGAGGAAGAACTTCAAACCGATCATAAACCTTCATAACCTTTACCTTTTCATTAAAGGAGTATTTTAAAACAGGAAGCGAAAAACTCACGGTATATTCTTTGCCCGATTTCACTGAAAGGGAGGAAAAATTAGCAAATAAACCTCTTTGAGTTAACTTGATAATTTGCCCAACCAGAGGGCCACCAAGTCCTTCTCCAGTAAAAACGCCTTCGATGGGATATGCTGGCACTTTTTTAATCATCAATTTTGGTTGAGACACCCACTCCTCCTTGCACTAAAGACACTCCTTCTTCCATAACCTGGAAAATATTATCAAATGGTTTTGGAATAAATAAATCAGCTCCTAAAGACCTCGCCTTTTTAAAGTCATATTTACCTGTGTACGCTGAAATAAGAACCACGCGAGCATCACTTTGCCCCCATTCTCTTATGCGCTCTAAAACCTGTGGACCTGTAAGTCCTGGCATCAGAACATCCAAAAACACCAAGTCTGGCAAGAACTCTTTCCAGACTTTTAAACCTACAGCCCCATCCTCAGCCTCAGCGACCTGATAAGCTTTACTTTCAGCTACTCGCTTTAAGGATAATCTGACTAAGGGCTCATCATCAATAATTAAAATTTTCACTTCTTTT
>RFKI01000022.1 GCA_003694355.1 Bdellovibrio sp. | reverse complement strand
TTTGGCAAAGTTTGCGAAGGCAAAGAGCGGGAAGGAGTTTAAGAAAAGCTTTATTGTATTTGGCGTTATATTATTTCTGCTAGCAATAGTTGAGCTCATAGAATTCCAGGAATGGGTAGGTGTAGTAATTATAGGGAGTGAAGTGATAGCAAGTTTTAGAGACGCTTTACTTATAGCGTTGTTCCTTCTTACAACATTATTCTTAAGGTGGTTCTACAATAAGTATGTTGGCCCAATAGAAAAGTTGAGAAAAAGGTAAATTTATAGGCTTTGCCAGAGAAGTCTTTTTGTTATGATACTGCACGTTGACATAGATGCCTTTTATCCCTCGCTAGAGGAGATAAGGAAGCCTGAACTTGCTGGGAAGCCCATAGTTGTATGCATACTAACAAGAGATGGCAACAGCGGAGCAGTAGCTTCTGCCAACTACAAAGCAAGGGAACTCGGCATAAGGTCTGGAATGCCATTGTCAGTAGCTAAGAGCAAGGCAAACAAGGACACTGTATTCATAGGGGCAGATAAGGACTACTACGAGAGGAAAAGCAAGCACATAATGGAGGATCTATCCACTTATGGGAAGATAGAACAGGCAAGCATAGATGAGGCATACATAGAAATAGAGGAAGAGGACAAAGGAACCCTCATAGAGATAGCTAAGGAAATAAAACAGGCCATAAAAAAGAAGTTCGGCTTGGATGTTACTGTGGGGGTGGCTCCGAACAAGCTACTGGCAAAGATGGCATCAAAAGTCTCTAAACCAAGAGGCCTCATGTTGGCTAAGAGTATAGAGGATTTCTCTGATTATCCTGTTAGCTTAATCCCTGGGATAGGTTCCAAGACAGCAGAGGTCCTTAAGAGCAGGGGAATAGTGACAATAAGGGAGCTAGCCAACTCATCCCCTTTCAAGATAAAGGAATGGTTCCCGACAAAGCTCGGCGATTTCTTAGTTAAGGCAGCACGTGGCATGGGAGAGATGCACGTAGAGGAGGAGAAGTCAAGGAAGCAACTCGGCAAGATAATGACATTGCCACAAGACAGTGATAGCATGGATGAGATTAAAGAGGCATTCCCGAAATTAGCGAAAGAGGTTGCGAGCAAGGTTGATGAACTGGGAGTGTCGTTCTCAGCAGTTACTCTCATGCTCATAGACAAGGCAATGGAGGTTACAACAAGGTCTAAGACAATAGGGCCAAGTAGGGGAGAAGCCATCATCGTTAAGACTGCAGAGGAGTTGCTAGAAAGAGAGGAACTGCCAGGAGTTATAAGGAGGGTTGGCATATTTGTTAGTAAGTTTGGCGAGGAGAAGCAGAAGACGCTTATGGAATTTTAGGTGGTTTTATGGAGCATGCGGAGAGAGCAAGAAAAAGCCTTGAAAAGACGATAGCTTTCTTTGAGGAAAATGAGAGACTACTATCACCAAAGATAAGGAAAAAGGCCCTACAGTACATCAAGGATTCCTCCTACTTCTTGGAGATGGGGGATTTTTTCACATCATTTGGGGCAAGCGATTATGCCTATGGCCTCATAGAAGGAAACTTGGAGTGTAAGAAATGAGCTGCTCTCTATGTGATGGAAAATGTTGTAGAGAACTCCTCATAACAGCGACTGTCTTTGACGTTATTAGGATAAGCGAGAAGATTGGCAAAAAAGTAGAGGAGTTCGCAGAGCTTGTTGAGCCACGCGTATTGAGGGTTGATTGGAAAAATGTAGTTGAGTGCAAAGAAGGACTCTATGTCCTAGCCCTCAAATCGAGGCCTTGCATCTTTTTAGATGGCAATAGGTGCTCCATCTATGATGTTGCTCCTCTCAGTTGTAAGGCATACCCATCTTCTCTTGGGAGCTTGAGCATAGAGCAATGCCCAACAGCGTCAAGAGTTATTTTCAAGATACACAACCCAGGAAAGAAGAACTTAGAGAAATTGGAGAGAGAAGTAAGAGAACACAAAAAGATAGTGGCCAAAGTCAGCTCAAAAGAGCGCGTAAAAAAAGAAGTGCTTGAAAAAATGATAGAGGAGGGGAGGAAATCACTCAAATCCTCCAGGGCCTCCGCCCATTTCTCCGGGGGCTCCAGCTGAACTAGTACCTTTACCAGAGATTATGTCATCTATGCGGAGGATTAACCTCGCAGTCTCTGTTGCTGAGGCTATTGCCTGCTTCTTTACTCTTGCCGGCTCCAACACTCCTATCTCCTCCATGTCGGTAACTTTTCCTTGGAGGACATCGACACCATAAGAACTGCCGTCTGATGTGTGCTTACTCCTCAAATCAACGAGGACATCTATGG
>RFKI01000206.1 GCA_003694355.1 Bdellovibrio sp. | reverse complement strand
ATTTTCGAAAGGGGAATGGAACGTTTTCAAGGGGATTTTTTAACACAACCTCGTTTGGCGGCTTTAATAAATGAATGGTTACCTCACAGTCAGGCTCCTTTATGGTATTCTGAGTTTTTAGAAAACTTTGTTGTGCCAGACCCTAATTGGCGTTTTGTAGCCTATTTAATCACCTATAGTGAATGGCTGTTAGGGTTAAGTCTTCTTTTGGGGTTTCTGGTGCGTCCCATTGGTTTATGGGGCGCTTTTTTAAGTTATGCTATGATTAATGCGGCGGGTCAGATGAGTTCTGTCAGTTCTCTTGAGCCAGTTCTTCTTATAACTCTTGTGTGGTTGGGAGCTGGGCGCTGTTTAGGTTTTGATTATTTCTTTTTTAAACGACAAAGAGGACTTTGGTGGTAGGCTTTCCTTTCATAGGGAAGTTGTGGTAGCACCAGGACATGAAGAAATATGTGGTTGTCGGTGCTTTTGTTTTCTTATTAGGACTGTTTTTTATTTTATTCCCTGATTTAAACTCATTAACAAAAAGAAAGCCCATTTTAAAAGTGGCTGCTTATTCATCTTTTCTTTCATATTTTGGTCCTGCCCAAAGGCTTAAGGAACTTTTTGAAGATCAATGTCAGTGTCAGGTGGAATATATCAACATTGGAGAAGTGGGACTTTTGGAAAAACGGTGGCGCTGGCAAAAAGAGTTTTTTTTTGATGGCTTTATGGGGCTGGATTTTTTAACGGCTTCAGGTATACCCTTGAATCGTTGGAAAAGGTTTCCTATACAGCTTTTTGAGACTCTTCAGTCTCAGGTTCCTTGGCCTTTGCACCAGCGGTTTTTACCTTATGATTGGGCTCCACTGGGCTTTTTATATGATAAACGACAGGTTAAAATTTCTCCTCATACTTTAGAAGACCTTAAACCTTATAAAATTTCTTTACCTGATCCTCGAACCAGTGGTCCAGGGCTTCAATTTTTATTTTGGCTTTTTACAAAACCATTTTCCATAAAAGACTTTCTGAAGAATTATAAGGTGTCTTTGGCGCCCTCCTGGAGTGTGGCATATGGACTTTTTTTAAAAAGAGAAGTTTCTGTTATTTTTAGCTACCTCACTTCGGTATATGCTCATTGGGATAAAAAAGAGTTTTATATTCGACCTTTTATTTTCCCTCAAGGTCATCCTGTGCAGGTGGAATTCTTTGTTGTATCTTCTCTGTGCCGATCTTGTGAGTTAGCTTTTCAATGGGCGGCTTTTTTGCTAACACCAGAAGCTCAAAAAATTTTAGCCCAGAAGAATTATATGTTACCCGTTGTTAAAGGTGTGGCTTTAAAACGACAAGCCTTGCCTTCGTGGCATCCTTTGCCAACTTTTCAGTTAAAGAATTTTATAGCTCGTAAAAAAGAGGTTTTAAAAGAATGGTCCAAGGCTTTGGTATCTTTCTAGTCATTGTATTGTTATGGCCTTATTTTGTTTTGTTTTCTGCAGTAAAGCACTGGGACTTTTCGTTTTTTGTTCAGTGGGCCCCATATCTTTTATTTACTTTTAAACAGGCTTTTTGGAGCTCTGTGATTTCTCTTGTTGGAGGCATTTTTTGTGCTCTAGGGCTTCTTTCTTTAAAAGAACAAAAAAAGATTTCTTTTTTTGAAGTGGTTGTTTTTTTACCAAATTTCTTGCCCATTTTATTTGTTATTTTTGCTTTTTTAAAAATTTCACACTGGTTTCATTTTTCTCTTTATGGCATTCAAGGGATTGTTTTTATGCATTCTATATTAAATATGGGACTTGTGGGTGTCTTTTTATTTCATCGTGCTCGCGTGGATTTGACTTTGCTATCTTATCAAGCTGCCTTGGATGGGATGCCCTGGATTCGTTTTTTTTATCACGGCTTTCTCAGATTTTTCCTAAAAGATTTTCTTTATTTATTTTTGTTTGTTTTTACTATTTGTTGGGCAAGTTTTTCAGTTCCTTTAATTTTAGGAGAAATCCATGGCTCTACGATGGAAGTTCTCATTTATCAGAAAATAAAACAAGAAGGTGATTTGGCTCAAGCACTTAGCCTTTCTTTATTACAAATGATGATTTTATGGAGTTTATATATAGCTCTGTCTTTTCTAAAAAAGAACCTGAAGTCAGAAGGGGCTTTTTTAACTCCTATCCTTTTACCAAAACGCCTTTTTTTAATTTTCCCTCTGGGAATTGTGGTTCTGCTGGGAGCCGCTTTTATAGAAGCTTTGTGGAGTGGATTAAATGCTACATCCTTTTCTAAGGAGTTTTTCCTATATTTGTTACCCCCCCTTTCGAGAAGCCTGGTGGTGAGCTATGGGGCTGGTTTTTTTATTTTATGTTGTCTTTTAATAGCTTCTATGGATCTCAAAGGCTTTTTGAGAAAACTTCTCTTAGCTTATATTCTACCGAGTGGAGCTCTTTTGGGGGTGGCTTGGATTTTTGTTTTTGACAGTCCTCTGCTGGGCATGATTTGGGGGACTGGAGTGACGGGCTTACTTTTTTTATTTCGTTTGGGTGGAGAAGGACTTTTAGAAAAACTGAAGGATCAGGTGCGACGAGCTCAAATTTTAGGCGCGACTTCCTATCAAATATGGAGGTTTATTATTTTGCCGCAGGTATTGCCATTTTATGGCCTGTTGTCGGGTTTGGGTGCTGTCTGGGCTTTGGGAGACTTTGCTTATTCAGGACTGGTATCTCACACAGGACAGGAAACGGTCGCTTTAATTATGGAGTCTTTACTTTTGACGTATAAATGGGATTTGGCAAATGTGTTAATTGCGGTTCTTCTTTTTTTAAGTGTGATGGTTTTTTTAACGTTTAGAGGACTTGGGTATGTGGTTGCTCGAAAACTTGAATATTAAAAAGAAAGACTTTGTCTTAAATGTCCCTCATCTAGAGCTTTCTGGAAAAGGACTGATGTTGCTCGAAGGCCCTTCGGGAGCGGGTAAGAGTACTTTTTTAAGAGTGCTTTTGGGCATGGAGCCGTGTTCATCCTTTGTTTGGAAGGTCCAGGACCACAAGGGTGAAATGGATTTTTCAAAAAAAAGTTTCAGAGAGAAAAGATTAGGTGTGGTTTTGCAACCCCCTCAATTATTTCCGCATATGACAGCCAGGAAAAATATTTTGTATGCAGCAAAAGTTCGAAATGTTCCAATATCTGAAGCACAAGCTTTTTTAAAAGAAGGTGTGCAATATTTGTCTTTAGAATCCTGTTTAAATAACAAACCTTTTGCTCTTTCTGGAGGAGAACTTCAGAGAGTGGCTCTGTTGAGGGCTTTAGTGGGGCGCCCCCGATTTTTAATTTTAGATGAGCCCTTTTCGGCTTTAGATAAAGAAATGCAAAAAAAAGCCGCTTCTTTTTTAAAAGAGTTCATTCAGAAACGCAATGTGCCTGCTTTAATTGTCGCCCATAAAGTGGAGGATTGGAGGCATTTGGTGGATGAAAGTATTGTTTTGGAAAAGGGTCAGTTAAAAAATCAGATCTAAATATTTGTTTTTGACTTGAGGAGGAAGAAAACTGGCATGGCCAGCATTTTTGGCCAGTTGAATGAGTTCTTCTCTGGTGAATTGATGATAATTTACAAGAATTTCATACTCTTTATTGAGGTTGGTATTAAAAATACCAGGATCATCTGTATTGATGGTTACTTTAACGCCAGCATCGATCAGGCGTCGGATGGGGTAATCTTTAAGGTCTGGAATGGCTTGAGTGAGCCAGTTGCTAGTGGGGCAAAGTTCCAGAACAATGTTATTTTCCGCAACAAATGCCATCACCTCAGGGTTTTTATAAATTTGAATGCCATGTCCAATGCGAGTAGCTCCTAAGTACTCAATGGCATCCATAACATATCGGGGAGCTTTGGGCACATTGGCTTCTCCAGAGTGAACAGTTATGCCTAGTCCAGCTTCTTTGGCCTTTTGAAAAAAGGGGGCAAAGGGTTTTGAGTCAAATCCAACCTCATTATCAGCAAGGTCAAGGCCGATGAAGGTCTCTTTATTGTCAATGGCGAATTCCGTAACTTTTTGAGCGTCTTTAACTGGGAGAATGCGTTGGATGATGCAGATGATGCCAATGCACATAGGAAAGTTTTCTTCTGCTTTCTTTTTGCCAGCAACGATGGCTTCGTGAATATCCTGAAAACTCAGGTGTTCGTGGCCCTGCTGGATAAATGTAGGAGAGTAACGCAGTTCCAGAATTTTAATATTTTCATTAAAAGCATCCTCACAAGCTTCATAAGTGATGCGTTCAAGAATTTCTTTGGAGCTAAGAAGCTTTTGAGTGTCTAAAAACTTGTTAAGAACACTGGCTAGATCTTTCATGGGCTCAAGGATGAGAAAGCGTTCTTTAAAGGTTTTTTCATCAGGCACCTCAATGCCATGAGAGGGAGCAAGTTCTTTTATGGTTTCTGCACGCAAAGAAAGTTCCAAGTGTCTATGAAGTTCCACTTTGGGTAAAAATTTGATATCTGATGTTTTCATTTTGTCTCCCAAATCAAGAGGGGTTGAAGGAAGAATACGAACAATCAAGGGGGAGGACAAGTTTCAATGCAAAAAATATTGACCTTTGTAGAGGGGACAGCTAAGCCTAACTCATGACTTCAAAACAAGATCTCTTACCCTTTTCTCGCCGTATGGGGGCTCCTCAGCTTGAAAAGCCATTATTTTCTGTCAAGCTCACTTATCAAGGAGAAGAGTTGTATTTGGCAGATCCTTCAGCAACTCGGGCCATGGTGGCTCTTATGGATATGGAAGCGGCTCTTGGGGGAGCTGCCAGTCATTTTGGAGGACCGGCTGCTTTTGCTGAATTAATGTCTGCCAGTTTTGCTTTAATGTTTCATCAAGCTCGGAAAGAGGGAAAAGGTTGGGATGAGTTATTTCATTTTGTAAATGACGCAGGTCACTGCGAAAATGGTCTTTATGCTCTAAAGGCCAATTATAAAATGGCAGGTCTGTCTCTTGAGAGTTTAAGGTCCTTTCGTTCTTTAGGCAGCCCTTTGACGGGACATGGAGAAGTTCATATGTTCCCACAGGGGGTTCTTGTAAGCAATGGTCCTTTGGGGTCTGCTCTCCCTCAAGCCCAGGGTTTGTGTATGGCAGATGCTTTGGTGGGCCGTCGCCGCCTCACCCTAACGGCCATATCTGATGGGGCTTGTATGGAGGGAGAAGCGAAAGAAGCTTTGGCGGCCATTGCAGGGTTTGCTTCCAAGGGCCGAATGGCTCCTTTTGTATTGGTTATTAGTGATAATAATACAAAACTTTCAGGGCGCATAGATCAGGACAGTTATTCAATGGCTCCAACATTTAAGTCGCTTTCAGCACTTGGCTGGGACGTGATTGAACTGGAAAAGGCTCATGACTTGAAAGCCTGTGTGGAAGCTTTGGATAAGGCCTTTAGAAGGGCTTGGAGTGATCCTGAAAAGCCGGTGGCCGTTCATGCTCATACCATTAAAGGTTATGGGGTTAAAGAATTGGAAGAGGCTCCGAATGGAGGGCATGGGTTTCCCTTAAAGAGTACGGAAGCTCTTCCTCATTTTTTAAAGGAAATTTATGGAACACGAGACGTTCCAGAAGCGTTTCAAGAATGGTGTGAAGAACTCATTCAAAAGGAAAGGAACCAAAAAAAGAAAAAAAATTCTTCCAATGGAAAAGTTGAAAAAGTTCAAGTGGGCATTTCTAAAGCTATGATTCAAATGAGGGAAAAGGGTTATCCTGTGGTGAGTGTGTCTGCAGATTTGCAAGGTTCTACTGGAGTGAATCCTTTTCATAAAAAGTACCCTCAGTTTTCTATAGATGTGGGTGTTGCAGAAGCCAACATGATCAGTACAGCTGCTGGTTTGTCTCAATCGGGCTTTATTCCTGTTGTGGATACTTTTGCCCAATTTGGAGTGACAAAGGGAGCTTTGCCTCTCATGATGTCCTTGCTTTCTGAAGCTCCCGTCATTGCGGTGTTTTCTCATATCGGTTTTCAGGATGCTGCTGATGGAGCTTCTCATCAGGCTTTGAGTTATCTGGCAATGACCTCAAGCCTTCCCTTTACACAGGTTTATGTTTTAAGCTCCAGTGTGGAAGCAGAGTCATTATTATCTCAGGCCATTGAAGCTTTTGCAGAAAGTCGTCGCAAAGGAGAGATGCCTTCTTCTTACATCTTCTTTTTGGGGCGAGAGACATTTCCTCCTGTTGCTGCTCCAGATATTTCTTATCGTTTAGGGCGCGCCCAGGTGATTCGAAAGGAAAGTAATAATGATGTGGTTTTAGCAGCCTCAGGGGCTTTGCTTTTTCAGGCCTTAAAAGCTGCTGAAAGTCTTGAAAAAGAAGGGATCAAAGCCAGTGTGCTTTCGCCCTCTATTATTAACCATCCTGATGTGGAAACCTTTCGTCCTTTTTTGGAGGAGGCCCAAGGGCGTTTGGTATGCATTGAGGATCATCAAAGGCTGGGGGGGCTTGGTAGCCTTTTACTTCAGGCTTTGGTGGAAAGAGGTGTGAGTGTAAAAGCCAAGGTTTTAGGCGTGCCTCTTTGTTTTGGGCAAAGTGCTTATAAGGCTATAGATTTATACAAGAAATATGGATTGGATGAAAGTGGCATTGTCCAGGCCGCTAAAGAACTGCTGGGAAAATAAAGGTTTTAGGGTTCTTTTATTTTTGATATAATCGTTAT
>RFKI01000205.1 GCA_003694355.1 Bdellovibrio sp. | reverse complement strand
CTACTGCTGTATCAGCAAGTATAATATCAAATAAAAAAAATGATGCTGGAGTTGGAGAAGATAAAAGTGATAAAAAATATGGAAAAAAAGATGCCACTTTTTTCATTCCAAAATCATCTCAGAACCATATAGGAGTAAATAAAGATTCTTCTGTTTTAAGCACAAATTCTTTCAAAGATCGCCTTGAACAAGATGCGACTATAAAAGAAAATGTTGAAAAGATTATTCAACAAGCTCAATTTCTGTCCAAAAAAGGTGGGGGTTCTGTAAAAGTTAAACTATCTCCTGAAGGTCTTGGTCATGTGGATTTAAGAGTAAATATGGATGGGGGCAAGGTTCATGTGGAAATGATAACTTCTTCTGATGAAGCTAAAAAAGTATTGGAAAATGGAATTAAGGATTTAAAAACTTCGTTAATGAGTCAAAAGCTTCATGTTCAGGATGTGAAAATTGATCATACACAATCATCTCAAAGCCATAATTTGGATATGAGTCAAAACGCCGAGAGAAATTTTCAAGAGGGATTTTTGAATCAATTTATGCAGGATAATCAATCAACGAGAGAAAACTTAATAGGCGGTAGTGTAGTGAAAGAACCTCAATCTCAAATTTTGGATGAGCCAGGTTCTGAAACGCGATCTAGATCTGCCAGAGGACGATCTCAGCGTCGATTGGATTTAGTCGCTTAGAGGAGAACTTATGATTAGTATAAAAGGTGGAACGCAAACTTGGTCTTCTGCAAAGCAAGAAAGTTCTCTGAAGGGCTCAAATAAAGAGATCTTAAGTGCTGATGAAAAAGAAAAATATTTCGGGGGAAAAGATCTAGGTGAAATCTTAAATAAAGTGGCTGATCCTAATTGGATTCCTCCTTCTAAAAGAAAACGTCAAGTAGGGAATAATGCTCTGGATAAAGATGCTTTTTTAAAGCTTTTCTTAGCTCATTTAAAAAATCAAGACCCCACTAATCCCATGCAGAGCCATGAAATGGCAGCACAGTTGGCTCAGTTTACTTCTCTTGAAAAGCTAGAAAATATTGATGGAGGCATTAAAGAAATTGTGAGATCTAACCAGGCCAAACAAAAATCAGGCTTTGAAGCTTTAAGTTTAATAGGACGTGTTGTCAGTGGAGATACATCTAAAATTATTCGTTCAAGCTCTGATGAGGTGCATGAGGTTACTTTTAAACTTCCTCATCAGGCAAAATCTGGAAAGGCTCAAATTTTTGATGAAAATCAAAACTTGATAAAGGAATATAATTTATCGAACCTTAAATCTGGGGAAAATAGTATAGAGTGGGATGGAAAAGATAGTAATGGGACCCCCGTTAAGTCAGGATTATATAAAGTAAAAATAGAAGCAATAGGAAGTAACAATAAAAAATTAGCTGTTGAAACAAAATTTCAAGGCAGAGTAACTGGGGTTAATTACACGCCTCAAGGACCAGTTCTTTTGATTGGCAAAAAAGCAGTAAAATTATCAGATGTAAAGAAAATTTCTGATGCCTCTCAAGAAGAAAGTGAAAAGGTGAACAAGGTTCAAGCCAGTGAAGTGAAACCTAAAAAGGATGGGAAACAAGATGACAATATTGAAAGTTCTTTGCAGTCAGTAGGAATGGAGAGAGGTTTGGTTAACAAACTGCAAAAAGAGACAGGACAAAGTCATGGGATTAATTAGGGGTTTTTAATGAGTGTGGGAAAAGTTCATTCTTCACTAACAAATATATCAGAAAATTTAAAGCCTAAAGTTTCAGTTGGGGAGTCTCAACCTCATGTTTTTAAAAGGGTATTGGAAGAGTCTTTAAAAATTAAAAAAGGAAGTGTTTCTGATAAGCCTCAGACAGGTGTATCAAAAAATCTAAAATTTTCTAGACATGCTATAGATAGAATGTTTCAAAGAGGATTGAGTTTTTCCTCAGAGATGCTATCAAGAATTTCTGATGCTGTTTCAAAAGCAAAATCTAAAGGAAGCAAAGAGACTTTAGTTTTAACAGATCAAGCTGCTTTAGTGGTCAGTGTAAAGGATAATACTGTTGTTACAGTGATGGACAAAGCGATGTTGAAGGAGAATGTGTTTACTAATATAGATAGTACAGTGATTTTATAATTTTTTAATCAAGGGCTGGTCCTCTTTGAGGGGGCCCTTCATGCTGTGGCTGGATGCTGCGGCTTAAAGACATGGAGGTCATTATGGGAGTATTATCTTCGCTTTATACCGGAGTCTCCGGTTTAAGCGCCCAAGGAGAAGCTTTGGGCGTTATTGGCGACAATATCGCTAATGCCAACACGGTTGGTTTTAAAGCTAGTCGTGCTGAATTCAATGATCTGGTTTCAAAGTCATTAAAAGGTATCCTAGGAGGAAACCAGATTGGTCGAGGGGTTAAAATTGGTGCTGTTAATCCTATTTTAATTCAAGGAAATGTAGATGCTACTGAAAAAGCAACGGATTTAGCTATTTCAGGAAATGGATACTTTATTTTAAGAGGATCTGATGGAGAGTCATTCACTCGTGATGGCTCTTTTCACTTCGATAAAGATGGTTTTTTGGTATCTAATGATAATCAGCGTGTCCAAGGATTTCTGGCTGACGAAAAGGGTAATATCGTAAATCGTCTCTCTGATATTAAATTTCCAAGAGCGTTAGTTCCTGCAAAAGAAACCACATTAATTCGTATGGATCTTAATTTAGATTCTCGAATTGGAAAAGATCAGATGAAAACTTTTGATCCAAAAGATCCTCATTCTACGTCTAACTATTCTACAGGAATTGAAATGTATGATTCTCAAGGTAATAAGCATCTTTTGACAATGTTTTTCAATAAAGTTGCTGACAGAACCTGGGAATATCATGGCATGGTTGATGGAAAGGAAGTTGTTGGAGGACCGGAGGATGGGTTAGCGGAAGTCGTTCGAGGAAAAATTACTTTTACTGTTGATGGAAAACTGGATACAGAAACTCAAGAATATAGTAATTTTAATTTTACAGGTGGTGCACAGCCCAATCAGCAAGTTAAAATAGACTTTGGGGATTCCATTACGACAGATAAAGGGAAAGGTCTGGATGGAACAAAACAATATGGTCGAGAGTCTGATTTAATAAGTTGGTCTCAAGATGGGTCAGCGGCAGGGACTATTACGAATCTCTCTTTTAACGATGAAGGTGTATTAACCGCACTATATAGTAATGGTCAAACACAGGACCTTGCACAGATTGCTCTAGCTAATTTTGAAAACCCAGAGGCTCTCTTTAAGGTGGGAAATAACCGTTTAAAAGAAGCGAGAGATTCAGGACCTCCTTCTCCTGGAAAACCTAATAGAGGGGGAAGAGGAAAACTTTATGCAAAATCTTTGGAGAGATCTACTGTGGATATGGCTCTTGAATTTGTAAATCTTATGCAAAATCAAAGGGCCTTTCAGGCAAATGCGAAAACGATTACAACTACGGATCAACTATTGGCAGAGATTATTAATCTAAAACGATAATTTTAAGTTTCTAAGAGAAGGGAACAAAGCATTAATTCCCTTCTCTTTTTTTTAAAATCTTAGGTTGAATTGTTGTTACATAGCGATTTGTAGGTCCATCGACTTTAACTATAAAAATGGGTTTTATGGCATTTCTATTTTCATCAATAGTGATGGGACCAGTCACAGCAGGAAAGTTTTTAATGCGAGAAAGCTCTCTTCTGATATCTGTATTTTTTGTGGAGCCCGCCTTTTTTATAGCGTAGGCCAAAATTTTGAGAGCATCATAACCCATGGCAGCCAGTCCATCAGGTGTTGTGTTGTATTTTTTAAGAAACTTTTTTCGAAATTGAATAGCTTCTGGACGTTGGCTTTCAAGGGTATAATGGTTTGAGAAGTAACCTCCGATAACAGCTTCTTTTCCTAATTCAAAAAGCCGTTTACTATCCCATCCGTCCCCGCCCAGAAGATAGGCTTTGATACCCATTTGCTTTATTTGTCTGGCAATAAGAGCCACTTCAGTATAATAGCCAGGGATAAATATAGCTTCTGGCTTTTGAGAACGAATGCGTTTTAGTTGAGATTTAAAATTAATATCACCACTGGAGTAAACTTCATTAGCCACAACTTGTCCACCAAGCTCTTTAAGGGTTTTTGCAAAATAATCGGCTAAATCACGGCTATAAGAAGAATTTAAGTCTTTGAGTATAGCGATTTTTTTAATTTTTAAATTTTCAACAGCAAATTTAGCCATCACATAACCTTGAAAAGGGTCTATATAACAAATTCTAAAAATGTAAGAGCCTATCTGAGTGACTTTAGGGTTTGTTGAAGCTGGGCTTATTAAGGGAACTTTATGTCTTTGTGCAATGGGAGCTGCAGCTAGAGTTCTTGAGCTTGCCACTTCTCCAATAAGAGCCACCACATGATGTTTAGTGATCAACTCTTTCACAACTCTTTTAGTTTCTTCAATGGAACTTTTATCATCTTTAGAAATCAGTTTTAAAGGGCGTCCTGATAAAAGTCCTCCTTTGGCGTTGATTTCATCAATAGCCATTTGAATCCCTAAATGAGTGCTCGTGCCAAAAGTAGATTCACTTCCTGTCATTGAGCCAAATTCTCCAATGACAATAGGAGCATCTATTGGAGTTTTATCTTTAATTAAAAAGCAGGAAGATAGAGAAAAAAGAGATAATAAATAAATAAAGTTTTTTAAAAGACATATTTGAATCTTCATGGCTTTCCTTGACTTTTGAACAAGAGAATATTTTTTTAAACAAAGGATGTCAATTGGCGTAATGAGTTATATTTAAGATGAGAGGATATGGATTAATTTTAAGAATTTTTTATCGATATCCTTCTTTTTATTTATGGCTTCTTGAAGTGGGGTTGAAACAAACTGATTATTTTTAATTCCTACAAAAATATCACAGTGCCCTCTTCGTAGTTCTTCAACGCCCATGAATCCAAATTGGCTTGCCAGAATGCGGTCTGTTGCAGAAGGGGATCCTCCTCTTTGGATATGACCCAAAATACATACTTTAGCTTCAAATCCTCCTTGCTTTCTAAGGGCTTCTGCAAGGTCATAGGCCCGTCCTGGCTTTTGTCCTTCTGCAGTTACGAGTATGCTACTTTTTTTTCCTTTTCTGATACTTTCTTTAATGCTTTTAATAATGCTCTTTATGCTATAAGGCTCTTCGGGAATAAAAATATTTTCAGCTCCTCCAGCAAGTCCTACAGCTGAGGCAATGAATCCAGAATCTCTCCCCATGACTTCAACAATAAAAAGGCGATCATGACTGGCGGCTGTATCTCGAATGCGGTCTATAGCTTCAAGCGCTGTATTAACAGCCGTATTAAACCCAATGGTATTATCTGTTCCATAGATGTCATTATCAATAGTTCCGGGAAGCCCAACAATGGGAATATGGTGTTCTTCCCAGAAAATATGTGCTCCCTTGAAAGACCCATCGCCACCAATACAGAGAAGGGCATCAACTTTAAGTTCTTTTAGGTTATGAGCAGCAGCTTTTCTAATCTGAGGATCTAAAAACTTTTGGCATCGTCCAGCTTTTAAAATGGTGCCTCCTCGTTGGATAATATTTGCAACAGAACGAGGGGCAAGGGGTACAAAATCTTTATTTATGATACCCTGATACCCATGGATGAACCCAACCACTTCCAGATTATAGTAGCAAGCTGTTCTCACAATAGCTCGGATAGCAGCGTTCATGCCAGGCGCATCTCCTCCGCTAGTAAATACGCCGATTTTTTTTAATTGAGAACTATTGAATTGGCCAGCCATCACAATAGTTATTTGAGCATATTTTTAAATTCCAATCCAGGTCGGAATTTAGGATACCATGCTGCAGGTATTTTTATAGTTTGTTTTGTTTTCGGGTTATGACCAGTTCGGGATTTTCGTTGTATTTTCGTAAAAGTTCCAAAGCCAACTAGTTTAACAGATTCTCCTTTTTTAACGGATTTTCGGATCACGTCAATTGTGGTGTCCAAAACATTTTCCACTTCTACTTTCGTTAATCCTGTTTTTGAGGCTACTTTTTCGACTAGTTGAGCTTTGTTCATAAATCCCCTCCGTTAATTGTAGTCTGTAAATTAAATTTCCTTGAAAAAAAAGATTCAAATAGAAAAACACTTAAAAATAAAAGAAAAAGAATTTTTTGTTACAATAAGAATCAGATTGAAAAAGACAATTTTTATATAACCTGAGCGACAGTTAAACCTTCATATGTTGGAATGAGGATGCTGCAAAATTTTTGAGGAGAGGCCAGTCGTGTATTAAAGGCTTTCATGGCAACAATTTGATCTTCAGTTACTTGGATTTCTCTTGGTTGCCCAACAAGATGTCCAAACAAAAGGGTGTTATCTGCTACAATAAGCCCCCCTTTTTTAATATGGGTTTCAGCCCAGTCAAGGTAAAAAGGATAAGAGGCTTTATCTGCATCTATAAAAATAAAGTCATAAAACTCATGATGTTCACTCAGGATTTGTTTAGCATCGCCCTTGACCAGTTGAATTTTTGAAAAAGACTCTGTATGGGATAAAAATTCAGAAGCTGCATGGTGATTCTTTGAATTTTTCTCAATGCTCACAATTTTGCCATTTGCAGGGAGGGCTCTGGCCATCCAGAGGGTTGAATATCCATAAAGGGTTCCAAGTTCGATGACTTTCTTTGCTTGAGAGATTTTCATTAAGAATTGAAGAAGTTTCCCTTCATAGGGGCTAATGTGGATGCCTTCAAGGCCTGATTGTTTTAAGGCCATTCGGATGGACCGTAAGTGGGAGTCCTCGGGAGCAAAAACTTCATTGATGTAGAGGTCTATTTTAGAGTTTCCTGATCTCATAATTACTTCTTTTATTAAGTTTTTAGTGTTTTAACTGACAAGGTTTATGCATTCAAGGCCATCACGCCGCGTCTATTTCAAGAGAAGGGAAAGCTTCTCTCGTTGCTAATTGAGAGAGAATAGTATAAGGATTACAAAGAGCTTTTCTTTGGGGGAATTGCAAGAGGAATCAAGCAGGGAGAAGGAATGGGTTCCCTTATAACTGTTAAAAATTTGGGTGTGGAATTTCAAACGGACAGTGGAACTGTAAGGGCCGTTAAAAATATTTCTTTTGACATTCCACAAGGGAAAACCATTGGCCTTGTTGGAGAATCGGGCTCAGGGAAAAGTGTCACTTCGCTTTCTATTATGCGTCTTATTCCCAATCCCCCTGGTAAGATAGTGAGCGGTGAAATTCTCTTCCACGGTAAAGATCTACTAAGTCTCCAAGAAAGTGAGATGCGGCAGGTTCGTGGCAATAAGATTTCTATGATCTTCCAAGAGCCGATGACGAGCTTGAATCCTGTTTTTACAATTGGAGAGCAGATTAGCGAGAGTCTTATTCTCCATCAAAAGATGTCTCGTAAAGAGGCCTTAAAGAGGTCCATTGAGTTATTGGATCAAGTAGGAATCCCGGACCCTAAGGGCAGAATTAACTCTTACCCTCATGAAATGAGTGGGGGACAAAGGCAGAGAGTTATGATTGCCATGGCAATAGCTTGTCGTCCGGAACTACTAATCGCTGACGAGCCCACGACAGCTTTAGATGTTACTATTCAAAAACAAATCTTGGATTTAATAGATGATTTGCAGAAAAAATTTGGAATGAGTGTCTTATTTATCACTCATGACTTAGGTGTGATTGCTGATATTGCAGATGAAGTGGTTGTTATGTATCGGGGAGATATTGTAGAAAAAAACACATCTTTAAAAATTTTCACGCATCCCCAGCACCCGTATACAAAGGGTCTTTTGGCTTGCCGTCCTTCCTTGGATAAAAATCCGAGACGTCTTCCAACTGTGAGTGATTTTATGACAGAAGATGGAAAAGAGAAGGACTTTGATGTTCACAGCATAGAAAAGCAAAATAGACCGATCACAGAAAAAAATCCCGTTTTATTAGAAATCAAAGATTTGAAAAAATATTTTCCATTAAAAAAGAACTTTTTTGGAAAAGTGCAATCTTGGGTGAAAGCTGTTGATGGTGTTTCTTTAAAGGTTCATAAAGGACGTACACTGGGCCTGGTGGGAGAATCGGGCTGTGGTAAAACAACCCTCGGGCGAACAATTTTGCGGTTAATAGAGCCCTCATCAGGAGAGATTTCTTATAATGGAAAAGATTTGATCTCCCTCAATAGAGACGAAATGAGAGCCATGAGGCGGAAAATGCAAATTATTTTCCAGGATCCATATGCTTCTTTAAATCCTCGGATGACCATTGGTTCAGCCCTCTTAGAACCATTGATGATTCATAAACTCGTGGACTCTCGTAAGGAAGGATTGGATATGGCAGCCCATCTTTTAGAAAAGGTGGGGCTACAGACAAATATGTTAAATCGTTATCCTCATGAATTTTCAGGAGGACAACGTCAAAGAATTTGTATTGCAAGAGCTTTGGCCGTTAAGCCAGAGTTTATTGTTTGTGATGAGTCGGTTTCAGCATTGGATGTATCAATTCAGGCTCAGATATTAAATTTACTTTTGGACTTACAAGAAGAAATGAATTTAACCACAGACAAATCGTGTGAAATAAAAATATAGGTGAAATTATATTCTTCTT
>RFKI01000204.1 GCA_003694355.1 Bdellovibrio sp. | reverse complement strand
TGATTGAGAGGATTTTGTTCTCATTATCAAAAAATAAGAAGAAAATGGTTTATAATGAATTAATCAGAAAATTAAATGCTTTATGCTGAGAATTTTATAACATTGTATAATATTAGACCATTTCCACTCTTTTGGCGCGGATTCCCTTTTTTTGGGTGTGGGTTTTCTTGCATTCCGTGCACTGGTACCTGAAGTCTGTTTTTTTAGAAGTCTTTTTGCCGGTCATCTTGAACGAGGATATTGCTCCCCTGCTGATCTTTCCCTTGTTGCCAGCGCCTCTTGCCTCTCCCCTTCTTCTCATTCTTTTCTTGCTTCCAGCAGATAATGGGTGCTTTGCTCCTGCGCTTCTCCTCTTAGCTAACGAGATTTTGTGAGTGGTGTGCTTCTTGCAGTAAGGGCAGTGCCTCTTTGTCGTTTTTGGCTTTTTCATAATCGAGACAGAAAAGTGGTCTTATTTAAAAAAGTTTTGGTTATTATGTGCTCTCAGCTTAATTGTGATAGTTCTTGGGTGTTGCGGGAGTGGGTGCGGGCGGGACTAAAAAATTTTGTAATTTTCTAAGGCAGCAAATTTTCCACGCGACAAATTGAATTATTCTTATTATATTATTAATTAGGATTATTACATAAGAATAAGTTTAGTCTGATTTAATCTCTTTTGCCCTGCCCTTGTTTATCAGGACGTCTGCTATTTCTGCAGGCAGGCTTGCAATGTCTTCTGACTCAAAAGGGCCTAAGACTTCGAGGTTTTTTCCGAGGAATTTTGGTACTGCGTGAATAAATCGAACCATTTTAGTCTGGCTTTCCCCTTTTTCAGTGTTTTCAGGCTTTTTTTCAGGGTTGTGCTCTTCACTTAGCAGTTTGCTCTCAGCTTCTTTAATCATGCCTTCTTTTTCTGCTTCTTTTAGTTCTTGCTCTTTTTGTTCTTGCGTTAGCGGCTCTTTTTCCAGCTCTGAAAAGCCTTCTTTGCTGTTGCCGTTTATTATGCTGGTTGTGAATTCGTTCCTGAAGCGCTTGAATAGCTCAACTAGGAGGTTGTAGAACTCAGCCTCTTTTCCGTGCAGAATTGAAGTATTGATTACGTCTGATCCAGTCCTTGCTTTTATTGAGGCCAGGCTCACAATCTTTTTTTCTCTTCTGGCGTAAAGCTCGTCAAGGATTCTTTTCACGTTTTCGAGCTGCACTTTAACCTTTTCAGCCTCGTCCTGTGAGAACATGGTGGTGTTCTGCCTGCTTAGTATTGCTTTTTTTTCTTTTATGTAGTCTGCCACGTTCTCAAAAAAGTTTTTTTCGAGAGGCTGAAGCTCATTCCTGCTCTTTTCCCTCCTCAGCAGTTCGAAGAGCGTTTCGTAAGTTATGGTTATTTCCTTGTCCATAAGACAGGGAGATGAGTTTGGTATTAAAAAAGTTTTTGCTAAAAGTGCTGTCAGCTTAATTGTGGCAAGCTTTCATGCTTGGGTGGTGTGGGCGGGACTAAGAATTTTGTAATTTTTTTAAGACAACAAATTTTCCACGCGACAAAATTGACTTAAAACCTGATTTTGTGAAACAGGAAAGTTTGAGAAAGAGAAGAAAAAAAAGAAAAAAGGTTTGTTTATTGTGTTGCGCCGCTCACGACGTAGTTCTCAACGTCTGTAACTGTTATCTCAGCTTCGTCGCCCTCAACTTCTTTGATGGCGCCTGTTGCGACAGCTCGTGATGCTGCCTGCGTGTCAAGTGCTGAGTACCCAGCCACTAGCATTGAGACTTTGGTGCCGTGCTCGAACAACTTCACGATTGCCTTGCCTTCTGTGAATCCTGCTGCGCAGTCTTCTGGGTTGCCCATTAGCTGTGCTGCTAGGCTGTTCGCGCATGGCCCTCCTACGACGATGAAGTTCTCTGTTCCGAGAGCTCCTGCGTCCTTGTCTAGGATTGCTGCTCCTACGCCGATCGGGTTGACGTGCTCGCTAACTCCGCCTTCTCCTGACTCGACGAACTGTGTTACTCCGCCGGTCACGAAAACATTTGCTCCCCTCTGTGATAGTGGGAAGTCTATTGTTAATTCGTTCGGCGTGTCCGAGTCAGTTGGGTCGTACAAGTCGAAGATTGCGCCGTAGTCTGTTGCGCCGAAGTAGTGCTCGTCGTCGCTGTCAGGGTTGTTCAATGAAAAGCTTGTCAGCGTGCATGTTGATGCGTGGCATTTCTTGAATTGGCCGCTGTTGCTCATGCCGATGTCTGAGCCGGCTTGTACTTCTGTAATGTTCCACTGCACGATTTCTGCGCCGTTCTGCTCGTCGAACTCTGATGAGTTAATGGCCAGCTGCATTGGGAATGCGTTAGCTGCGTCTGCATCTAATGTTGTTCCTAAGTCAAGTATTGCTCCTCCTTTCACTGTTATTCTTATCTCATCACCGTCGATGTCGCCGTCTCCGTTTAGGTCCATTGCTATGTAGTTGTTGTATGTGGAGTTAGCCACGTAAAAGTCGTATGAGCCGTCTCCAACAACGAGAGTTCCTTGACCGATGACTCCTGTGGGTGAGCTGGCATTAGTGTAAGTTGCTTCAATTGTTCCTGTTGCCAAGTCCTCAAAGCTTACGACCTGCTCTGAAGTGTCTATTGAGTCATACCTGAGCACTCTCGTGTCAGCTGTCTTGTCCCACCCGGTGTCCATGGATGAAACGATGAAGTAGTCGTCG
>RFKI01000203.1 GCA_003694355.1 Bdellovibrio sp. | reverse complement strand
TTTATTGGGGCATTGAACCTTCATGCCCCTTAAGAGAGCAAGACTCAGGCCTTTTTAAGGCCCTGCCTGCTCCCTTCACTGCTGCGGCGCACTTCAACAAAATAGTCGAGCAGTTTTAGCGTTGTAAAAATTCCCATTTAACTATATGACTTCTTTATAAGAGCTAAAAAGGATACCACCATGGAAAACCACAAACTCTCCCCCCTTTTCACCCAACAACAAATCCAAGAAAAAATAAAAGAACTTGCCAATCAAATCACCCAAAAAATTAATGGCGAACCTCTAACAGCCGTCTGCATCCTCAAAGGCTCATTTATCTTCTTTGCCGACCTCATCCGTCAAATCCCTCTTGACATCACATGCGATTTTCTAGGCGTTTCCAGTTATCAAGGAACTCAGTCTTCTGGAGAAGTAAAAATCTCCTTAGATCTGGCTTCTCCTGTTAAAAATCAAAACCTGCTTCTTGTAGAAGACATCGTAGATACAGGATTAACCATGAATTACTTGCAAAAAAACCTGGCGTCTCGAGGCCCAAAAAGCATCACCACCGTCGCCTTACTCAATAAACCAGGAATGCGAGAGGTAGAGTGTCAAATAGACTTCTTCGGGTTTAATATTGGAAATGACTTTGTTGTGGGGTATGGGCTCGATTACAACGGCTTTTATAGAAACTTACCCTATATTGCACAAATTCAAGATTTTAACTAGATCTTAAAACAGTTACACAGTTTTTACCCTTCCGTTTAGACTCATAGGCCACCTCATCCACGGACTTCAAAAACTCATGGGGGTCTTCAACGCCTTCATTAAACTCTCCTAGCCCCATAGAAACTGTAACACTCAATGTTTTGTCTTCATAAGGGATCTTTAGATTTTCTACCTCTTGACGAATTCGCTCCACCACTGACTTACCATTTTCTAAAGAACATCGGCTTAATATAATGGCAAATTCCTCACCTCCTAAACGCCCAAGGATATCACTTTCTCTCAACAAATTATTTTTTATATGAGAAGATAAAGTTTTTAAAACCTTATCGCCCGCCAAGTGCCCGTACTGATCGTTCACTTTTTTAAAATCATCAATATCAAAAACAACTAAACTAAATACTTTTTGATTTTCCTTCGCCTTTCTACACATACTCAAATACTTTTCATCAAAACCTCTTCGATTAAATGCTCCTGTCAAAGGATCTAAGCGCGCCGCAAGCTCTGCCTGATTTTTTCGCAACATCTCTCTAACATATTTTTCCTGAAGTCGAGCTTCCAAAGTCAAATTTTTCAAAAAAACAATCCAACGGCTATTTTGGGAACTTCCATGCTCTTCTGGTTGTATAGAAACCTGAACAATCTTTTCTTCACCATCTTTCGTAGATAAAACCACTTCGGCATAAGGTGTCGCCTGTTGAATCTTCAAGTAGTCTTCTTTCCAGGGAAAGTCTTTGAGCTTAAAGCATTCTTCAAACTTCATTTTGTTAAGAATTCTTTTTTCTGGAATTCCCACAATGTCTGATGCCGCCGTATTAAGGTAGCGAATAACCCCCTCTTTATCAAAAACAACAACACCATCTAAAAGACTATCAAAAACTTCGTAGTTCATTTTGTGATCACCCTACCACCACTCTCTAAGCACACGAGTTATTATTTTATCCATTGCCCGTTGTAACTTAAAAACAGCAACAGGCCTATCCCCCTTTCTCTTATTATAGAGTAACACAAACTGGGTAATACGGCCATTTCGTCCTTGTCCAAAACCAGCCACGCCTACTACTCCATTTAAAAGTCCTGTTTTAGCACGAATAACCAGTCCTTTAGCCCCTGAAAACCGCTTCTTTAAAGTTCCATCTCGACCAGCCAAAGGGAGAGAAGACACCAAATCAGGAAAAACCTCAAAATCACTATAAATTACAGATAATAGCTTGAACAAATCAATAGGACGAAAACGATTGACCTTGGACAATCCGCTAGGGCTATCCATTTTGAAATTTTTAATACCACACCGATCTTTTAAATAACGACGAATCCACTGCAAGCCCGCCCTCAAACTGGCACCGGCCTTTTTGTTTTTCTCATAAGCTAAATTTTTTGTTAAAGCTTCAGCAATAAGGTTATTAGAAAACTTAAGCATTCCCCTCACAAGAAGGGCTACGCTTTGCCCTTCCCACTGAGACACCAACCAACTGTTTTCTGGAACTCTTTTTTTTGAAACTTTTCTTTTTTTAACAAAAATCCCTCTGCGCTTTAAAAATTGATACAATTGTTCCCCTGCCCACAAGGCAGGATAACGAATGTTCTTATAATAAACTTTTTCTGGTTCTTTTAAGGCAATTTGGCCTTCAACACTGATTGTTTCCAGTGGCTTAAAAAGAAAGTTTTTAGATAAAATTTGTTTTGTTGGCTGCCTTTGAACCATTAAGCGCGTAGGCCCTTTAGCAACTGTTTTCACTTTATTTTTCAATTTCACCAGTTCCGTTTCTGGATCCAGATACACTTGCCCTAATGTCCCCTTCTTATTCCCTGGACGCACATATACATTAATAGAACTCCAATTAAAACTCATTGCTGAAACAGGAGCCGAATACGCTCGATCATTAAAAGTAAATTGTCGTCCTCCATCTACCAATTGGTTGTCAAACCGACTATCATCCACATAAATTTGCCCTCGCACTTCCTTAATCCCTGAGCGCAAAAAATTATTTACAAGATTCCAAAGACTTTCAGAAACAAAAGCAGGGTCCCCTCCTCCAACCAAGTAAAGGTCTCCATATAAAATAGAGTCTTTCTGAAACCCTGTTGCCTTAATGGTCGTTACAAATTTTTTTTCTGGGCCAAAGTAGTGCAAGAAAGCTGCAGCACTAACAAGCTTCGTCAATGAGGCAGGTTTCAAAAGCTGATTTTCATTTAAAACATACAAAGGAGAACTTCCAGGAACGCCAAAAACAATTCCAAAAGAATCCTGTGAAAGACCTATACGCTGAAGTTCTTGTTGTACAATCTTTTTAATCTGCAAAGAAGAAGAGGGAGGAGCTTTTGAGCTCCCATAAGTCATCCTAATAACAAAAATTATGTTGCAAAAAATAAGAAAACAAATCTTTTTCATAGATCTTTTTACAATACCAAAAAAAATCAAAAAAAAGAAAGATGATTTTCTCATGTGACAAGAAAACCAGGCATTGTTACCCTATTTATTATATGAAAAAAATAGACTGGCTTATTGTGCTTTTAGCTGTGCCTCTTGTATGGGCGATTGACGCTTACACCAAATCATTCGCTCTTAAACACATTACAGGGGTGACCTTCTGGGGACCCATCGGCCTTGTTTTACATAAAAATCCAGGCGCCATGTTTGGAATGTTTTCTGACCTCCCTCCCATTCTAAGAGTTGTCTCTTTATCCACAGGTGGAGCTTTTTTATTTTTTATCTACGCGTTTGCTCAGTACCTCCTTCCTAAAAGACTCTTTAGTTTAAGAATAGGCCTTTCCTTTCTTCTGGGAGGCATTTTAGGAAATGTAACAGACCGTGTACTATGGGGAGAAGTGGTTGACTTCCTCTTAATTGGTACTCCTCGCTATTCTACACCGGCCTTTAATTTTGCAGATGCCATCCAATGGGTTGGCTACCTTCTTGTTGTAATATCCCTTTTAAAACAAGGAAGAGCTTTTTGGCCTGACGACAATGAACGAAAAAAAGTTTGGGTTCATCCTAAATTTCAATTTAAATACATCTTTGTTCTAATCATCATTGGACTGAGCTTCTCTATTATTAGTGGAGTTTTCACCTACACCTACTTAAAAATCACCATCGATGATCTAGCCCCAATTAACAGTCTTTATTTTGAAAAAAAATTTATCCCTCCTTTCCTTATAACATTTGCCATTATTTCATTATTCTTTTTAATTGCTCTTTTTATC
>RFKI01000202.1 GCA_003694355.1 Bdellovibrio sp. | reverse complement strand
TCACTTATAGAGTGGGAAGTGGCGGCATTACAGTATTTACTGATACCACAGAGCGGGCTCCCACTTTTAGTCTTTTCCCTTTTGAGCATGCTTTTTCTCATCGTCCACCTTCGCTGTGTTATGTGCAAATAAAAGGAGCCACAGATACTCTTTCAGCTTGGAGAGCTCTTTTGAAACGGGAACCTCGTGTTTTAAATTGGCCGGAGGTTTCTCAGCAAACCACTTTGGAGTACTTAAAGGGCTTTCATTTTGGTTCTCAGGTATTATTGCAACGGGAAAAAAGATGGTCTCCAAAAGTTCAACAACATCTTTTTGATATAGACATAAGCTCTGGATTTCACTGGAGTTTAGATGATAAAGCAAAATTGAGTGTTCAGCGTCCTGAATTGAAAAAAAGTTTATATACACATTTAATGTTAAAAATGTGGTTAAATATTCACTCAACATTAGTGATGGGGAGGTTGGGTCGATATACAAATAATATTATGACTTGGGTTTACCCCACAAATGGAAAACTCATTGACCGTGCGGCTCGATATGTTTGTTGGTTGCTGGGAGATTTTCAGCAGACCCATTATGAAGAGGCGGTAAGAGCAGTTTTTAAAAGTCTTCAGGAAAAGGAACGACAGTTATCTGACAAGGAGTCAGTGGTTTTGAAGGCCATAGAGCACTTAAATGCCACTGGAAAACGGTGTTAAAAGAAGGACGGGGAGAGGAGGGGATATGTTCGAACAGACCTTAAAGAAAAGAGGCTTATCTCTTTGTCGGGATAAGCAAGTGACTACACTGCAGGTTAACCTGGGGAAATTGTGTAACCAGGCCTGCTTACATTGTCATGTGGAGGCGGGACCGAAAAGGACGGAAATCATGGAGAGAAAAACCATGGATCGTATCTTGGAACTCCTGGAGCGCTCTTCTTCCATTCAGGTGGTTGACTTAACGGGAGGAGCGCCTGAAATGAATCCTCATTTTAGAGACTTTGTGGTCAGCCTTCGTGCCACAGGAAGGACAGTGATAGATCGGTGTAACTTAACCATTTTCTTTGAAGAAGGATATGAAGACCTTCCTGGCTTTTTGAGGGAGCATCGGGTGCAAGTGGTGGCCTCCCTTCCCTGTTACTCTAAAGAAAATGTAGAAAAACAGAGAGGGAGAGGGGTTTTTAATAAAAGCATTCAGGCCTTAAAAATTTTAAATCAGATGGGTTACGGGCAGGAAGGAACCGGTCTGGAACTTCATTTGGTTTATAATCCAGGAGGTGCTTTTTTGCCTCCAGACCAAAAGAAATTGGAAGCAGATTATAAAAGAGAGTTAAGACAGCTTTTTGAAATAGAATTTAATCAGCTTTATACCATTACCAATGTCCCCATAAAACGTTTTCTTGTGGACTTGGAACGAACAGGAAAAAAAGAAGAATACATGGGGCTTTTAAAGTCTCATTTTAACCCTGAAGCAGCTAAATCCATTATGTGTCGTCATTTGATTTCAGTGAGTTGGGATGGCCAACTGTATGATTGTGATTTCAACCAGATGTTAGAGCTGGAACGGCAGAACGGGCAAGCCAGGAACCTCTGGGATTTGGAGAGTTTTGAAGATATCTCTGAAGAAAAGATTGCTTTTGCAGAACATTGTTTTGCCTGTACGGCAGGAAGCGGCAGCTCCTGTGGAGGTGCTCTTGTCTAAACATCAAGGTGCCATATCTGTTTTTGTAAAAACACCAGGTTATTCGCCGATTAAAACAAGGTTGGCCAAGGACTTGGGAGAAGATAAAGCTTTGGCATTTTATAATCTGGCTATAGAGAAAACCAGACAGAAGGTTCAAAAAGTATGTCAGGAAAAGGCCTGGAAGCCTTATTGGGCGGTGGCTGAAAAGGCTGCTTTGAACCATCCTTTGTGGAGAGACTTTGAGGTGATTGATCAAGGAGCTGGAGGTCTGGGAGAAAGAATGGGGAGGGTGTACCAGTCTTTAGCTCAAAGACACCGAGCCGTTGTTTTTTTGGGTGCGGATACCCCCCATTTGCCAGAGTCTATCTTGAAAGAGGCTTTGGGGGTGTTGACCTCTTCCTGTGTGGATTTTGTCTTGGGCCCTAGTGAAGACGGCGGGTTTTATTTGTTTGGAGGAAAGCTAGTCCTGCCTTTGGATTTTTGGTCTCAGGTTCCTTATAGTACAGATCAAACCATGAACAAGTTTGTGGTAGCCCTTCGGGAGTTTTACCCTCAAGTGAAGGTTTCTTTTTTGAGCCCTTTTTTTGATGTGGATACAGAATCGGAATATTTAAGAGCTCATTCTCTTCTTACATGAACCTGTAATTGGGACCGCTTCCGCCTTCGCGAGGTTCCCAGCGTGGTCCCAGGATGTCTGTGGCTTTACAGTCTACGCAGTTGGGCGCATTGATGACAAGTTCTCCAGACTCATTGACCTCGTAAACACCAGCAGGACACATATGGGTGTAGAATTCAGCCACTTCTTTAGGAATATCTTTTTTGGCCGAAAGGTGAGGTGGGATATCGTCTCTAGTTTTATTGGCAGACTGATAAACGGCATCCACTTTTTTAATGCCTTGTTCTTCCACAAAAGGTTTGGGGTTGATGAACTTGGGCTCTTCCGCATCAGGGAGGACTTTGGGAGTCGAAGAAGGAAAGGCTCCATTTGTAAGAGTCATGAGAGCCGCTTTAAAGCCCCCTTTGTAAAGACCGTCTTTAAAGGCCTGTCTCATATTACGAACTTTATAAAGGTCTTTATAGATAAAACTGTCTTTTAGGAGTTGATTGTATTCATCAATGGCATTGGGGGTGTTGCTTTCAATGGCTTTAAAAATGGCTTGAGCCGCTAAACGGCCTGATTCCATCGCATAGTGAATTCCCTTAAGAGCGGGAACATTGACAAAGCCTGCCGCATCTCCGGCAATAAGGATTCCTGGGCCTGTGAGAGTCTCTGGCAAAGAGTGATATCCCCCTTCTGGGATGGTTTTAGCACCCCACTCCAATAACTCGCCTCCATCCAGAAAGGGCTTAAAAAAAGGATGGGTTTTCATTTTTTGAAGGAGATAGTGAACATCCAGATTGTGAGGTTTATAGTCTAGGCCCACAACAAGCCCAATGGATAACATATCTTTCCCCATGGGATAAAGAAAGCTGCCGCCAAAGGCATCTGAAGGAAGAGGCCACCCCATGGTGTGATAGACTTTTTGAGGAGGGTGAGGGGTTTTCCAGACCTCTTTAACGCCCAAAGCATAGATCTGTGGCAAGGGCGAAGAGATTTTTTGGTGTTCCAAATAAACCTGGGTCAGGAGGCCTCGAGAGCCGTCACATAAAACAGTGTACTGAGCTGTGATATTTGTTGGAGGCATAACCTGGTTGCTCAGAGAACCATCTTTGTTGAGGCCAGAAGGGGTGGTTCTGACGCCTTTGACCTGGTCTCCGTCCATGAGCAATTGGTGAGCCGGAAACCCTGTTAGAAGATTGATGCCTAGCTCTTCAGCCTTTTTCCCTAACCACTGAACCACTTCACAAAGGGAGGCTGAGTAAAGGCCTTTGTTGTGCATGGTCGGAGGGGTGGGCACAGGAAACTTTCCATTGTCTGTTAAAAATAAAACTTGTTCCCCTTTAATAAGATTTCTAAATGGGAAATTTTTTTCTTCCGGAAAAACTTGCTTTAAAACCACAGGATTGATAATGGCGCCTGAGATGGAATGTCCTCCAATGCTTTCTGCTTTTTCCAAAACGCCAATTTCTAATTCTTTGCCGGCGGCTTTGGCTTTTTGAGCCAGGGAAATAGCCCCTATCAATCCTGCAGGACCTGCACCCACAAACAAAACATCTAGAGGGACCTCTTCGTCGGAGGGCCCCTCATAAGAAGCAATAAATTTTTGAAGATCTAAAGGCAATTGGTAATCAGATGGTTTAAACTGAGAAAGAGGCATCATAACGCTCCTGTTTTCCTTCTAGCGGATTTACTTTTAGAGAAGTTTAACAAAAGAAAAGAGACCTTTAAATAAAATTTTCTTTTTAAGCTTTTTAAGGATATGAGCAACTATATTCTGTTTTTGAAAAATGAGAGGTGTTCGTTTGAGTGCAATGTTTGAAATAAAACTCCTGGGGTTGCCAATCGGGTCTTGAGGGCATGGGACGTCGTACGTGCATACTGTCCACCACATAAGCTGGCCCTCTGGCCTGGCTTTTGGAGTCAAAATCTTGAAGCCCTAATGTGGTTTTGCTTTCAGATGCACAGTATGTCAGTCCAAAAAAACAAAAAAAGAGGGGGGCTATTCTTTTCATAAAGAGCTTATCGGTTTTTGGGGGTGATGTTTTTAGGAAACAGTATGACGCAAAGCGCTGCCTCTTCTCAAAAATAAGAGGAGCTGATGGACTTTGTCAGCGGCCTCATTTTTGCTTAAGGATAAAGATATGTTTTTTTTTTTTTTTATTAAGAAAAAAGTGAGTATTAAAGGCGTGGGGCTACATTCTGGACAACCAGCTCAAGTAACCTTTAGCCCAGCTCCTGAAAATACGGGAATCTTTTTTGTCAGAAAGGATTTAAAAGGTCAACCCGCCTTGTCTGTAAAGGCTGATTTAGTTCAGGCAACCACCTTGGCCACCACTTTGGGGGGGAAAGACTTTTCGGTCTCCACGGTAGAACACTGCTTGTCAGCTTTAGCTGCTTATCGAATTGATAATCTTTTTATAGAGCTGGAGGGCGCTGAAATTCCTATTTGTGATGGAAGTGCAAGGGAGTTTTTAAGAGCCCTGGAAGAGGCTGAGGTGATAGAGCAAGGAGCGACAAGGAAATACATGTATATTGATGAGCCTATCTATTTTGGCACAGAAGAAAAACATGCTTGCTTATTGCCTCACCAAGGACTTCGAGTCACTTGCACCATTGAGTTTCCACACCCTCAAATAGGTCTTCAAAAAATGGATATTGAGGTGGATGAGTATAGTTTTTCTAAAGAAATTGCTTCAGCTAGAACTTTTGGCTTTCTTAAAGATGTGGAAAAGCTTAAGGCACAAGGGCTGGCAAAGGGTGGTAGCCTGGAAAATGCAGTGGTTTTGGATCATGAAAGGGTTTTAAATGAAGAAGGACTTCGATTCCCTGATGAGTTTGTGCGTCATAAAGTGTTAGATGCTTTAGGCGATATCGTTACTTTGGGCTATCCCATTATGGGGCATCTTGTGCTTTATAAAACAGGTCATGATCTTATGAACAAGTTTGTGAAAAAGGTTCTTTCCTCTCCTCAGAGTTACCGGATTGTTGAACTTGCTTCAGCGGCAAGGCCTTTAGAATCATGGGATCCGCTTCGTTGGACTCCTTAATCTTTCTGTTTGTGTTTTTTTCAAGAGCTGAGTATGTTTGAAGAAAAACAGGAGATGGGGATATGATTATTGGTGTTCCAAAAGAAATCAAAATTAGTGAAAATCGAGTGGGATTAACAGAAGCGGGGGTTAAGCAGCTGGTTTTGGAAGGTCATGAAGTTTATGTGCAAAAAGATGCAGGTGTGGGGAGCGGGATTTCCAATGAGGCCTATCAAGAGGCTGGAGCTAAAATTTTGGATACATTAGAAGAAATATATGATGTTGCAGAAATGATTGTTAAAGTTAAAGAGCCCTTGTCTAGGGAGTACCCTCTTCTCAAAGAAAAACAAATTCTTTATACTTACTTGCATTTAGCGGCCGAACCTGAGCTCACAAAAGTCTTGTGTGAGAGAAAGGTGAGTGCCATAGCTTATGAAACCATTCAGGAAGAAGATGGCAGTTTACCCCTTCTGACTCCCATGAGCGAAGTGGCTGGTCGCATGGCCACTCAGGTGGGAGCCACCTATCTTCAAAAAAATATGGGAGGACGAGGTGTTTTGCTAGGTGGTGTGACGGGAGTTGAAAAGGCCTGTGTGACCATTATCGGAGGAGGCGTTGTAGGAACTAACGCGGCCAAAATGGCTATTGGTTTGGGGGCTGACGTTACGATTTTGGATACCAATCACAAGCGTTTGGAATATCTGGATGATATTTTCCAGGGACGAGTTCATACTCTATATTCTAATATGCAGAATATAGAAAAAGCTGTAGAACGTTCACATCTGGTTATAGGGGCTGTTCTCATTACTGGTCATAAGGCTCCTTTGTTGGTGACTAAAAAAATGATACAAAAAATGGTTCCAGGAAGTGTGGTTGTGGATGTGGCTGTGGATCAGGGTGGGTGCATAGAAACATGTCGTCCCACAAGTCATGCTGAGCCCACTTATGAAGTGGATGGAGTGATTCATTATTGTGTGCCTAATATGCCAGGGGTTGTTTCAAGGACCTCAACGTATGCATTAACCAATGCCACATTTAAATATTGCTCGATTATAGCTGAAAAAGGTTTGGAAGAGGCTGTTCGTTCGGATAAAGCTTTGTTAAGAGGGCTCAATGTTTATAATGGATATGTTTCTTATGAGCCGGTGGCACGAGATTTAAATATGGAATATCGCCCTTTTGAATAAAAGGGCCCCTTTCCTCCTCCTTTTAAAGTTGAAAAATTAAAT
>RFKI01000021.1 GCA_003694355.1 Bdellovibrio sp. | reverse complement strand
GTCTGTGGAAGTGTCCTCCAAAGACCCCACGCAAATTCATATTGTGGCGTCTTCGGCAGATAGTGCTAAAAAGATAAAAGAATTCATTGAAAAAAACTATGCAGGAGTTTTGCAGGTTTTGGAACAAGAAGGGAATGCTCTTGATGTTCGGTATTATGACTCCAGAATTCGTCAGTATAAAAAGCAAGTGATTGAACAAGCCATAGAAGTGATTCGAAATCGTATTGATGCTTTTGGTGTGGCAGAACCGAGTATTTCAGCTCAAGGTGAAGATCGTATTTTAGTACAGTTGCCAGGCCTCAAGGATGCGGCTCAAGCCAAGGCTCTGATTAATCGAACGGCGAAGTTAAACTTTAGAGGGGTTGTGGAAAAGCCTTCTCAGACAGAGCTTGTAAAAATGATTCGTGAAGCTGAGAAAAAAGGTGGATATGCTCTTGGAAAAAATGGAATGACTTATGACAAATATATCAAGCGTTTGAATGAAGACCTCAAGGACAAATTGCCTCCTCACACCATGATTGTTTTTGAAAAGTTAGAAAACGCTGTGAAAATGGAGGACGGGAAAAGACCTTATCTGATTGAAACAGAGTCAGACTTAACAGGGGCAGAGCTGGAAGACGCTTCAGTGGGACAGGATGAATATGGAAAGCCTCGGGTGAACTTTCGTTTTTCTGTGGAAGGACGGAGAAAATTTGCTGCTTTGACAGACAAGTATAAAGGAGGACGGCTAGCCATTGTTTTGGATAATGTGGTGAAGTCGGCCCCCACTGTGCGAAAGAAAATTGATAGTAGTGCTGCTGTAATTGATCTGGGGGGCGTTCGGGATTATGACAGTGCTTTTAAAGAAGCCAAGTTTATTGCAACAGCCTTAAGGGCGGGCGCTTTGCCAGCAAAGTTGCAGCAATTAGAAGAGCGCACCGTGGGTCCTTCATTAGGGGCAGAGTCCATTGCGAAAGGAGAGCGGGCGGGGCTGATAGGTTCTTTATTAGTTTTGGTTTTCATGTTGCTGTATTATAGAACATTGGGGGTTGTAGCTGATTTGGCCTTGCTTTTTAATATTCTTTTAATTTTAGCTGCTCTCACCTCTTTAGGAGCCACCCTGACATTACCAGGGGTCGCAGGTATTGTATTAACTGTGGGTATGGCGGTCGATGCCAATGTGATCATCTTTGAAAGAATTAAAGAGGAGTTGCGTAAAGGAGTGGGAATTAGAGCAGCTGTTCAAGAAGGGTTTTCCAGAGCCTTTTCTGCTATTTTTGACTCCAATATTACAACGGCGGCTGCTTGTATCATTCTCATGTACTTTGGAACAGGGCCTGTGCGAGGATTTGCTGTGACTCTTCTTTGTGGAATTATCACTTCCATGTTCACAGCCATTTTTGTTTCCAGAGCTATGGTTGAAACTTTAGTGGGAACTTTTGGGGTAAAAAAATTAGTATAGCTTTTGAAAAGGAAGAAAACAGATGGGAAAACAGACAAAACAACGAGCTTCACGGTCTTCAAAGATAGACACAGGAAAGATTGATTTTTTAAGTGTATCCAAGCCCTTTGCCATATTATCTGTGATTTTAACATTTGCCTCTCTTGTGCTTATTGCTGTTAAGGGATTTCATTATGGAATTGATTTTGCTGGTGGAACAGTTATCCAAGTTCAGCTTTCCAAGAATGTTTCATCTAATGATATTCGTCAATTTATGAAAGAGATGGGACAACCAAATGCCACTGTGCAAGCCATTGGAGATAATCATGAGTTTTTGATTCGTATAGAAAATGTTAAAGGAGCTTCTGATAAAGAAGTTACAAAAAAAACAAATGCCATGATTAAGAAAATCACGGAGGGGTTAAAAAGCCATTTTAAGGGGGAAGTGGTTTTAAGGCGAGTGGACTCTGTAGGGCCTCAAATTGGAGCTGAACTTAAAAGAA
The DNA here is from genome assembly GCA_003694355.1 of Bdellovibrio sp. Classification (GTDB taxonomy): domain Bacteria; phylum Bdellovibrionota; class Bdellovibrionia; order Bdellovibrionales; family UBA1609; genus J124. The sequence goes on along the minus strand of RFKI01000021.1, from coordinate 2,611 downwards.
ACGGCATCTTGGCGGCTTTTTATTGTTTGCTTATGATCCTTATTTATGTGGGGCTACGCTTTGATTATAAGTATGCTCCTGGTGCTGTTTTTTGTTTGTTTCATGATGCGATCATTACTTTGGGAATTTTCTCCTTGATCAATCATGAGGTGAATGTGCAAACCATGGCAGCCATTTTAACCATTATTGGTTATTCGTTAAATGATACGATTATTACTTTTGACCGCATTAGGGAAAATATTTCTCTTTATAGAGACTGGCCACTGGATAAAATTGTCAATCGTTCCATCAATGATGTGCTTTCAAGAACCATTTTAACCTCTTTGACAACGTTGATGGCTGTTGCGGCCATGTACTTCTTTGCAGATGGAGTTATTCAGGATTTTTCTTTTGCTTTGGGGATCGGTATTATTATAGGAACTTACTCTTCTATTTATGTGGCTTCGCCACTTGTTCTTTTTGTAGATAAATTACAGCAGGCTCATAAAAAAGCTGCTTAGTTTTTCTCACGCTTCTCAGGAGGGGGACATTAAAGAGACTCAGCCGCCAATAAAAATGCCTCTTCCTTTGTGGAAAGTTTTTCAAAAAAGAGGCTTGTTCTCTAGAGAGGACCTAGAAGAGTTTTTTAAACCTTCTTTGAAAAACCTGACACCTCCAGAAAAGATTCTGGGCATAGACAAAGCTGTTTTCAGAACGATAAAGGCCTATAAAAACCACGAAAAGATTGTCGTTTATGGGGATTATGATTTGGATGGAACACCAGGAGTGGCTCTTTTGGTTTCCGCGCTTAAAGATATGGGCTTTTCTCAGATCCAATCTTATCAGCCCTCTCGTCTTCAAGAGGGGTATGGCCTTCACAAAAAAGCTGTTAGAGCCTTTAGGCAGGAAGGTGTTCAGTTGATTATTACAGTGGATGTGGGGATCACAGACGTAGAGGCTGTTAAGGAGGCCAATCATTTGGGTGTGGATGTGATTATAACAGACCATCATCAACCCAAGGAGCAACTGCCAGAGGCTTATGCCATTGTAAACCCCAATCAAAGAGGTTGTGCTTCTGGACTTTGTCATCTTTCTGGCACAGGGGTGGCCTTCTATTTTGTGATGGCATTAAAGCAACAAATGAAAAAAGAAGGTCTATTGGAGCGGGAAATTAACTTAAAACAATATTTAGACCTTTTCACTCTAGCCACCATTTCTGACTTAGTGCCTTTAGTTAAAGAAAATCGTGTGTTGTTAAAACATGGTTTATTGGAGCTTCAAAGAACAACACGGCCGGGTTTAAAAGCCTTATTGGAAAGCTTGGAACTTGTGGATCAAAAGCTTCTGGCTGAGCATGTGGGGTATAAAATTGCTCCTCGGTTAAATGCTTTAAGTCGTCTTGAGGAGGGTGTACTGCCTCTCGACCTCTTAACTGTAACCAGTGAGCCAGCAGCAAGAGAGCTTGTTCATAAGGTTCATGACATCCATAAACGTAGAAAAGCTTTACAAAAAGAGGCTTTTAAAGAGGCTTTGGAGCTTTGGGAAGCCTCTCAACAAGAGACTTTTTGTTGGGTTTGGTCTAAAAACTTTCATCAGGGAGTGATTAGCTTAGTGGCTACTCAGTTGGCTCAGCACCTGGGAATCCCCACCTTTGTGGGCGCTTTATTGTCTAATGGTCAAATTGTAGGTTCAGCTAGAAAACCAGATTCAGTGAAAATGAATCTATTAGAAGTGTTGGAACAAGCTCCTTTATTAAAATTTGGTGGGCATCCACAGGCAGCTGGTTTTGAGTTGAGTCAGGATCAAGTGACCTTATTTGACGAACACTTGAGGGCACAGAGCTTTTCATATGAAAACTGCGAGAAGTGTTGGAATTATGACGCTGAAATGAGTTTGGAAGAAGTCACCCCTGAGTTTCTGAAATGGCTTGATGCCTGTGAGCCTTTTGGTGTTGGCTTTGAAAAGCCTGTTTTTTATTTCCCAGCCGTGGAAGTGCTTGGTTTAAAAGAGCTTTCGGGGGAGCATCTACGCTTGAGCTTGGGTGAAGGGTTTGGACGAGTTCGCAAGACAGCGGTTTGGTTTTCTCCCAAGGCACAGAAAAGAGAGGAACTCCAGGTGGGTGATATTGTTGACGTCTTAGGGGTGCCTCAGTGGAATATTTTTCAGGGTACGAAAAGCCTTCAAATTTTGGTTTATGATCTTTGTTTGTCTGAAGAAAAAAAGAGGTTTTAATTCTTTTTCTCTTAATGGGCCTAAAGGGACTAATTTCTTCAGGTTTCATAACTGAGCTCAGGTGCTTTAAAACCATGCTCTTTGAGGACAAGGGCTTGATTTAATGTGTCAAGACAGATATAAAACAAAGGCTATGAAAATTAAGAACTTGAAATCACAAGCTCAAAAGAAGATTAAAACCTTATCCAAAGAGCTTAAAGGGGAGCTTTTGGATCAGAAAATACTGAAGCTGACTTCCAAGAGGTATCAAGAAATTAAAAAGAAGATCGCGCAACAGAGAAAACTTCTGGAAGGGAAAGAGGGAAGTCTGGCTTTTCAAGTGGGGGAAAGGGTTTTAGAGACAGTTCGGGAAGTTCAGAAGAAAATGAATAAGGCATCCAGAAAAAGTGCTTCCTTAGAG
>RFKI01000201.1 GCA_003694355.1 Bdellovibrio sp. | reverse complement strand
TTGAGGCCGTTTCAGATGCGATTCGTAGAGCCAGAGCCGAAATCTCAGATCCCAACCAACCAATAGGAAGCTTCATGTTTTTGGGGCCAACGGGTGTAGGTAAAACAGAGACAGTAAAAGCTCTCGCAGAATTCCTTTTTGATACTGAAGATGCCATTGTGCGAATTGATATGAGTGAGTACATGGAAAAACACTCTGTATCTCGGTTGATTGGAGCTCCTCCTGGATATGTAGGATATGAGGAGGGTGGCCAATTAACTGAAAGAGTTCGTCGTCATCCATATAGTGTTGTTTTGCTTGACGAGATTGAAAAAGCGCATCCAGATGTTTTCAATATTTTATTGCAGGTTTTAGATGATGGTCGTTTAACTGATGGACAGGGTCGTACGGTGGACTTCAGGAATACTGTTATTATTATGACCTCCAACTTAGGCTCCCAGGCGATCTCTGATGATAAGCTTTCTGAAGAGGAGAAAGAAAGGGCTGTGATGGAGGCGGTTAAAGCTCACTTTCGACCTGAATTTTTAAATCGTATTGATGAAATCATTATCTTTCAAAGCCTTAATGAAGAACGGATTGCTGAAATTGTTAAAATTCAAATTCAACGTGTTGTTGAGCGCTTGAAGGAGAAAAAAATCACTATTGACTGTGACCAGAAGGCTCTTTCTTATTTGGGGCGCAAAGGATATGACCCTGTTTATGGGGCTCGTCCTCTCAAAAGGGTGATTAAACATGAATTGTTAAATCCTTTAGCGAAAATGATTATCGCTGGAGATTTAAAATCAGGAGACAAGGTTCAGGTTTCAGCGAATGACCTGGGTTTAGAATTTAAGGTTAAACATTAAACAATTGTATTTTTTATACTGAGGGCCTCCAAGAAATGTTGCTAAAAAGCAACATTTCTTGACTTAAGTGTGGCAAAGCGGTACATGTGGCTTAGCAACAATAAAGTTGCTGTTCGTTATATGAGAGGTCCATGTTTTCAGGGATTATTGAAGCTCAAGGTCAATGTGTTAGCATTCAAGAACTTCCTCAAGCCCTCCAATTAAAGATTTCAAGGCCGTCATCATTTAAAGATTTAAAAAGAGGAGATAGCATTGCTGTGGATGGGGTTTGCCTCACAGTTGAAGATTTGCAGAAACCTTTTTTTCAGGTCACTATTGGTTTTGAGACTTTACAGGTAACCAGGTGGACGCCTTCGTTTTTAGAGAGGAAACTTTTGAATTTAGAACGCTCTATGATTTGGGGGGACCGTAATCATGGGCATTGGGTGACGGGTCATGTGGATGGAGTCGCTCAAGTTACTTCTGTAATTTCTCAAGGGCCTTCTCGATTGCTAACTTTGCGACTTTCTTCTGTTTTCTATCCCTATCTTTGGCCTAAGGGATCTGTAGCTTTGAATGGAGTTAGTCTTACGGTTAATAAGGTAGGTGAGGTTGCTGAACAGAAGGGTTTCTTGTATTTGGATATTTGCCTCATTCCAGAAACATTACGAAAAACAAACCTCTCTCAATTGGAAGAGGGAGATATGGTTAATTTTGAGCTGGATCAGTGGGCAAGAGCTTTTGTTCATTGGCGGCGTTTGCAAGAGGAGGGCTATCTCTTCAAGGAGATGGGGTCTTGAATAGCATTCCAGAACTGATTTCAGATTTGCAAAAAGGAAAGATGATTATCCTTGTAGATAATGAGGGCCGGGAAAATGAGGGGGACCTTGTTTTAGCAGCAGACCATGTTTCTCCTGAAGCCATTAATTTCATGATTAAGGAAGCTCGAGGTCTTGTATGCTTGGCTTTAAGTCCAGAACAGGTGGATCGTTTGCAATTGCCTTTAATGTCTGTGCCGACTCATCGGCAACCGCCCTTCAAAACAGCTTTTACTGTTAGTGTAGAAGCGGCTCAAGGAATCACTACAGGAATTTCTGCAGCAGATAGAGCTCATACTATTTCTGTTGCTAGTCATCCAAAGGCTACTAAAGAAGATATTGTTGTGCCAGGGCATGTTTTTCCTTTAAGAGCTGCTTCTGGTGGTGTTTTAGAGCGCCCAGGGCATACAGAAGCAGGCGTTGATTTAGCAAAACTTGCTGGCTTAAATCCAGCAGCTGTGATTTGTGAGATTATAAATGATGATGGGACCATGGCTCGTTTGCCAGATTTACTGGCTTTTGCAAAGAAGTTTCGATTAAAAATTGGGAGCATTGATTCCTTAATAAAGTTTCGTTTTTCCCAGGAAAGAATGAAGGCAAGAAGTTCTATAGAAAAGGATAAGAGGATATGAATATTCTAGATATTTCATCTGATGATATTCCTTTGGAAGATTTCTCTGTGGGGGTTGTATGTTCCCGTTTTAATCAGCCTATTACAGACATCATGAAGCAGCGGGCTTTGGCTTTTCTCAAAGAAAAAGCTGTTCCAAAAGTGTTGTTTTTAAGTGTGCCAGGAGCTTTGGAAATTCCTTTCGGAGCAGATCTTTTGTTTCAAAGGGGAGTGGATGGGGTTGTGGCTTTAGGAGCTGTTATTCGTGGTGAAACTTCTCATTATGACTTGGTTTGTAATGGATCTGAAAGAGGCTGTCAGAGAGTTCAATTTATTCACAGAAAACCTGTTACTTTTGGAGTGTTAACTGTTGAAAATAAAGAACAAGCTTTAGCTCGCTTAGGAGGTTCTAAGGGAGATAAGGTGCAAGAGGCTGTAGAAGCCTTGTTGGAAATGTTAAAAGTTCAAAAAAAGATTAATAACCTTTAAGTAAAAAAGGAAAGGAGAGAAAAAATGGAAAAAACAGATATTACTTTAGAGGTGTTTTATTCTAAGTTAAGAGAGAGAGTAAGTACCTCTAATGCAAAATTGCTTTTGCATAAGGCAATTGTTCAGTCTGGTTTGAAGGAAACGAATTTAAAAGAACCCATGAATAAATCAGATGTTCAAACTATTTGCTTGGAACTTATAAAGAGTGGTGGTCCTTGTTTTTATGTGGGAAAAGAAATCTATAAGCAAATTCATTAATAATTAACTAGTTAATCGATTATTTAAGCTCTTATGAAAAGAAATCCGTCCTCAAGGCTGACGAGATCGGGAGATGAACTTTCTCGTCGGCGAAGAGAACTATTAGTTGCTGTTTTAGTGGCAGTTATTTTTCTATCTCTGACGTGGATAGAGTTTAAGTTATTTGAGGTGAGTCGTTCTCTTCCTTATGTGCATTCGATTTTCTTTTTTGGGTTAGTTAATTTTAATATCATTCTTTTTTTGCTGCTTATTTTTTTGATTTTTCGAAATGTGGTTAAAAACTTATCTGAAAGACAAGGCGGAAAAATTGGATCTTCTCTGAAAAGTAAGCTGATTGCTGCTTTTGTTGGGTTCAGCTTTGTTCCAACAGCTTTGATGTTTTTAGTTTCTGTTTTTTATATCAATAATAGTTTTGAAAAGTGGTTTAGTGAAAAAATGTCAGGTGTTTTGAAGAGCTCCTTAGAAGTTTCAAATGCCTATTATATTTCCACTAAGAAAAAGAATTATCATTTTGCTGAAGAGATTAAAAAAGCTTTAGAAAAAACACCAACTCAGAAACTCAGCCGCTCCATTCAGCTTTTGAGGGCTCAGTACAGCCTTGATGGCGTTGAAATTTATGAAGGTCTTTCTGCAAAAAAACCAAGAATTGTTTCTTTGTCCCCTTCATTAAAGGCGTTGCCGCCTATTTCTCCAAAGGTTTTAAGGAGAGTGATTCAAGAAAATATAGAGACGAGTTTAGTGCAGTCATCTCAAAGAGGGAATTTAATTCGGGTTATTGTTCCTTTTCAGAATATCTATCTTAAGGGAGCCGCTCTTGTTCTTTCAACACATATTCCTCTTTCTTTAATTTCTAAAATGGATGATATTGCTTTAGCCTATGAGGAATATCGTTCGAGGGACCCTTTGGCTTTGCCTTTAAAATCAATATATTTAATTATATTGGTATTAATGACACTGGTGATCTTACTGGCAGCCACATGGTTTGGCTTTTTTTTGGCAAAACAGTTAAGTATTCCTTTAGAAGAGTTAGCTCAAGCAACAAAAAAAATTGCTAAAGGTAAATATCCCGTTTTAAAAAAATATACAGCTTATCCAGAAATTAATATTTTAGTCTCCCATTTTAATAATATGAGTCGACATTTGGAAAAAACAGAAAAGGAAGTTAAGCGT